>NZ_JBZVFJ010000071.1:0-19813 GCF_058402725.1 Fundidesulfovibrio sp.
GCCGTAGGCCACGGCGAAGGGCTCGGAGGCGATGAGCACGTCGTCGATCATGTCGCGCGCGATCTCCACGAGGAGTTTCTTGTTCTGGGTGCTCGCCAGGGCGGGAGCGCCGAGAACCGCCCGCACGGACACGGGGCCCGTCTCTTCGGCCTTCACGAGTTCGATGAGGTGGCTCAGCAGGTCGCGCGCCACTTTCTTGTAGGTCTCGAACTCGGCGGGGTTCACGTCCTGCATGTTGGAATACTTGATCATGCCCTTTTCGAAGGGCCTGCGCACGTCCAGGGCCAGACGGTTTTTCAGCGCGTCCTGGCCGAACACGACGTCCTTGCCGATGAGTTTGCGCGAGACCATGTCCTTGGGATAGCCCACGTAGCTCGGCACGAACGTCCTGACGCCGTTGTCGCAGGCGATCACGCTGCGCGACGTCCCCAGGTCGATTCCGACGTTCAAAACCTTCACGTTGCTCATTGCGTCAACTCCTTGGGGATGGCGTCACTTGCCGGATTCTTTACGGATGGCCAGGTTCTCGTTCACCAGGGCGCGAAGGAAGGCCTGCCGGTCCTTGCTGAGTTTCTTCGCCTCGGGTTTGGGCGCTTCGGCGCGGCTGGGGACAGCGACCGCGCGCACGCCCTGTTCCTCGATCCTGCCCAGGCGCTCTTCGATGCGGGAGAGCCGCTCGACGATTTCATGCAAGGTCTTGGAATCCTGTGCCTTTGATTCGGATGAAAACATGCGTCCCACCGTGTTGTGGATGGCCCGGAACGGAGCCGTGGCCGCGTTGGCAACCGGCGTGAACAGGCGGCAGACGCATTCGCCCGTGGCCTGTCCGCCCCGTTTGACCAGACTGGCCGAAACCATGCCCCCGTATTCGACGGAGGCCAGCATCAGCTTGCCGGCCTGGGCCAGGGCCGCGGCCGATTCACGGGTGCCGCGCCCCACGAAACGGCCGCTTCGCACGAAGTAGCTCCCGGCCTTCATGCCTGTGTAGGCGGCCAGCGCCCTGGAGTAGCCTCCGAAGTCGGTCTCGACATCCTGGCAATGCGTCATGTCTGCCCCCATGATGCTCGTTGACGTAAGACCCGGCCGGAACCTAGCGGCCCGCCAACCTGGATCCGATCCTGCGCAGCAGGCTGCGCTTCCGCTTGGGCGGGACGTGCTCGGTCTCGGCCACGTGTCCGTTGCCGTTGCTCGACCATACGCGGATGGAATCCGCGATGGTGTCGTCAAGCGCCACGCTCGAACCCTCGCATTCCACGACGACGCAAGGTGCAATCTGCCTCAAGGTGATTTCCACCCCGGGGCGAATTTGGAAGCCATTGAGTTTGAAGAGGCAGCGGTTGTCGCGGCAGTCGATGTAGGCAACCTTGGCCATTTCTCCGATGGCAAGCGACTTCAAAGGAGCGACGGCATGACGTATCGCCGTCGTGAAGTTGTTGCAGCAGTTGCCCGGAGGAATGGGATTGCCGTGCGGACACTTGGTGGGATGGCCAAGCAACGTGCACAATCCATCCACAAGTTCCGTAGAGTGGGTGTGTTCGAATTCGCATGCCCCGTCCTCGAAGTTGCCGCCAAAAACATCGTAAAGAAGCCGTTCACCGATCCGGTGCGCGCGGATGATGTGCTTCGCCCGTTCCGCCCCGTTCTTGGTCAGGGTGATGCGTCGACCGCTGTCGGTGATTGATGCCAATCCGGTCGCCTGCAAGTCAGACAGCATCCCCTCGATGTAGTCGGCGCCCATCATGCGCACGAACGTATCAAGGCCGTCTTCACCTTTTTCGCACATAATCCAAAGCTTTTCAAGGCATTCATCCTGGGCGTGCATGTCATCCTCCGAAGAGACGCAAGAGCGTATTGAGCGAAGCAGAGGCGGCGATGGCGCAAATGTTGACGGCGATGAAGATCAATGCCGCATCGCGAACGCTCAATACTTTTGATATCGCCATTACGTTTGCAAAACATGGCGCAAACATGGTCGTCAGTGTGACGGCGACGATACTTTGATTGTAGTCCAACTCACCCTTTCGAATCAGATCGATGATGAGCGCGGCGGCAGCCTCGTGCCGTGCAAGCAGCAGGATGAGCGCGTCCACCATGGAGGAGGGCAGGCCCAATGCATGCTCCAGCACGGGTTCCAGCCATGTCTTGAGTTTGTCAAGAATGCCCACGGCATCGATACTGAAGAGGAACAGGGCTGCCAGGATGAAAACGCCGAGGGATTCCTTGATGAAGGTCCAGACCTTCATGAACGTTTTCTTGGCGATGACGGCCAGTGAAGGAATCCGTATGGGGGGAAGTTGCAGAATGAAGGGGTCAAGGGTTTCCTTTTGCTTCAGGAACCGGTTGAGCCCCAGTCCGGCCAGAAGTTCGACCGCAAGAAGCCATGCGCTGGAAATGATGAAGGCGCCCCAGCCCATCCTGCCGACGATGCTCATGTTGAGCCCCATCTGGCCGGCGCAGGGAATGGCGAAGGCGACCAGGAAGATGGTGATGAAGCGCTCCCTTGGAGACGTGATTGTCTTGGCGGTGAGCGTGGCCATGGTCTTGCAACCGAAGCCGAGGACCAGCGGCATGATGGCGCTGCTGCCGAGGCCAAGTTTGCCCAGAAGGCGTCGTGTGAGCACCGAGAGGTTCGGAAGATAGCCGATCTCTTCCAGTGTATTGAATATGAAATAGAAAACAGTGAGTATGGGGACAACTGTAAGCAGCGCATTCGCAACGCCCATGGAGAGCATGCCGTAGTCCCCGATCATAAGTTCTGTCCAGAATCCGGCAGGCAGGGCTGCTTGAAGGGCATCGTGGACTGGCTGCCAGAGGTGGTTGTTCATGGCTTCGGCAACGGCATTGGCGCCGTCCACCACGAGCTTGAAGGTAATATACAGAATCATTATCAATATGAGCGGGCCGGTCGTCACCGAGCGGCAAAGGTGCCCGAGGTGGGCCAGGGCGTCGTTGACGGGGGCGTGGCCCCTGCGCGCCACGCGCCGGAAACAGCCGTCCACCCAGGCGTGCCATGCGGCGCGAAGCTTGACTCCGGGGTCTCCGCGCATGGAACGTTTGATTTCTCCGAGTGTCTGCCGGAGGGGTTCGGCCGGATCAATCCCCGGAGTGCACCCGAAACGGCAGCCGCCCTTTCCGGAGAGCAGCAGCGCGTGCGCTTCGGCATCGGGGTAGGCAACGCCCGACGGCATTGCCTCCCGGACGGTCGAAAGCGCCTGGCGCAAGGAGCGGGTGTGTCGGATGTCGTCGGGGGGGGCGGGCTTGGCCTTGTCCAGCAGGCCATGGAATCCGTTGCCGTTCTTGCCTGAAAACGTGGCAACCGGGGCCTGCAGCGCGCGTTTGAGGGCAGAGATGTCTATGCTGAGTCCGTTGCGGGTCGCTTCGTCGAGCATGTTCAGCGAATAGACGGTCGGAATGCCCAGCGTGGCGACTTCAAGTGCGAGGCCCAATGACTGCTTGAGCCTGTTGGCGTCGATGCAGAACAAAATGACGTCGGGGCGGGGAGAGCTGAGGGCTTCGCGTATGCAGCCGAGGCTGTCGTCGTCTCCAAACAGGGTGTAGATGCCCGGCGTGTCGACGAGTGTCGAACATGTTTCTTCACCAGCTACCGGTGCTTCGTTGAGATCGATGGTGGTAAGGGGCGCATTGGCCACTTCGGCGTAGCGTCCCGTCAGGCGTGTGAAGAGATGGCTCTTCCCGCTGTTGGGCAGCCCCAGGATGACCGTCCGTCTGGCTTGCGTTGCATTGCTCATTGACAAGTCGAAATCCATGAATAAGAATGACAATTAGACGAAAGAACAATTCCATTCGCTTCATTCGAGCAATTCGACGATATACGGTCATCATGCCCTACACGATCACATCCGACTGCATCGGCTGCGGTGCTTGCGCGAAAAAATGTCCCGAACACGCCATCAGTGGAGAGCGCAAGCAGCAGCATCACATCGAGAGCCTGTTCTGCACAGAATGCGGAACGTGCTTCCGCTCCTGTCCGCGAGGCGCAATCGAAGACCCAAACGGCATCAGGCCCCCGGCGAAGGGGAAAAAGGTCAAGAGAATTGCTCATATTGAACCGAACATTTGTGCTGCATGCAAAACATGTCTCTTGCACTGCCCCCAGGAGGCAATCATCTACAAAAGAGGCGGTTTGCTGGTTGGCGCTGCATGCCGTGTCGATCCTGAGAGATGCCTCGGTTGCGGCGAGTGCAAAAAATTGTGCATCATGAATGCCATAACCATCAAGGATCAAGGTCCCCGTAGCGGGTCTTGAAGTAATAGCCGCAACGGGTGCAGCAGCTGATGGTCTCTTTGGCGCCCGCCATGTAGATGCCTGCAACGACGATGATGATCCCTAGAAACAGGCCGCCGAAAAGCGTGAACAGCGCGCCGAAGGCGATGGTTCCATAGGCCCACTTCTTGTCGAACTTGTCGGCCTGGATGATGTCCATGGCCGTGTCGCACTGCTTGCACTTCGCGCCAGCGCCTCGCGCGAGGACCGTACGCATGGACGTCTACTCCGCCCGTGCCGAGGTTTTCTTCTTCATGGAACCTAAGCCCAGCGACAGGCCCATGGCCCCGCCGACGACTCCGGCGACCTTGGTGACAGCACCGGCGAGGATCAGTTCGCCCGCGCTGGCCACGATGGCGATGGTCGCCACACCGGCCAGGAGGCCTACGCCCGTGCCGATGACGACTTTGGAGCCGACGTTGAGCACGTCCATGACCCCCACCTGGCGGGGTTTTTCAAGGTCGTCGAATGCAATGAGATCATCGTCGAAGCGGTTTGCGCGTTTGAGGGCGGCAGAACCGTTGCGGATGCGGATTTCTTTCTTCCTTGCTTCGTAATCAGAGGTGAAGTCGTTCATGGCTTATTCCTCCTTGACGTAGAGAATCGGCACCGAATAGCCCAGGTGGCCGTTTCCTTTGCCGTCTTGCTTGTCCGCTTTGTTTTTGATGGCGGCCGAAGTGGCGGCTCCGGCAATGCCCATTCCCGCTACGACCTTTGCGGCGAGCACGGTTTCGATGACGCCCTTGACGCCCACAGCCACAGCCGCACCGAGTCCTGCCACCGAGGCCACCATGCCCACGCAGGCTCCGGCGGCAAGGGTTTTGCCAAGGTGGTTTTTGGAGTTCCCCTGCGCGCAGGAACCGCAGGTTCTGGTCGTTGCGTCCACGTCCTCGCCGCCTTTGGCCATGCGCAGGTGCAGGGCGCAAACCTCGGGGCTGTAGCCCCTGATGGCGCAGTTGAGGCAATCGGCTTTGGAACTCATATCATCTCCCCTGCCGGCTGGGAGTTTCCGGCAGATTTGCAGCAAGAGCCGAGTTTTCCGGTTTTGAATACGACAACAACATCATCGAGGTCGGCAAATGTAGCCACAAGCTTCGTTCGGACGCTTTCGGCTATGGCGTAGGCCTCCTGGACCGTCTTGGAACGATCCACGAGGATTTCAAGCTCGGCTTTGACCTTGCGCCCGGTGCGGTGCGTCTTGAGCGAGTTCACAAGCCCCACCTCAGGCACGCCGTGGGCAATTTCATAGATTTTATCTTCATAAGCGCCGTTGACCGACTTGTCGAGAAGACCGGCCAAGGCGTCGAGAAACACCTTGTAGAGTACGCGGCCGATGAGCAGGGCCACCACCAGTGTGGCCACAGCGTCAAGCCTGGGCAGGCCCCACCATGCGCCGAGCGAGCACACGGCCACCACGCCCGCCGCGTAGGAGTCGGCGCGGTTGGCCATGGCGTTTGCCATGATGGCGGGGCTTTTGGCGTGCACGGCCACGCAGCGCAGATAATGGTACAGGATCTCGTTGCCGATGATGGAGGCGACCGCAACCAGGAACGGAGAAAAGTCCATGAGCGCAGCCGGGGCGTTCATGAACTGTTTCACGGCTATCCAGGTGATGGCCAGTGTGACCACCGCGAAGATGATGCAGGTGAAACCGGCAGCGATGTACTCAGCCTTGCCGTATCCGAATGGAAAATGTTCGTCTGCTTCCCTGGCGGTCACCTTCTGGGTGATGATGATGCTAAACGACGAAATAATGTTCGATATAGATTGGATGGCAATTGCAAGGCATGCGGTGCTTCCGGCGACAAAGCCTACAAGAGTCTGCAGCAGCGCGAGGAGAAGGCTTGCCCAGATGGAGTACCAGGCTGCTTTTTGCATGCAACCGGAGCAATACGAGTCTTTCATGATGGCTACTCGAATTCGTCAAACAGGTTGTCGTTGGAAGAGTCCTTCTTCTTCCTGCTTCGCATGAGCAAAAGACGCCGTTTAAGCTCTTCCTCCCGCGAAATGCCTATGAAGTGCCTCACGATGAAACCCAGGCCGAAGGAGATGAAGATGAGAAAAATAACCCTGATCTCCACGGCCTTGCCCATGAGCAAATGCACCTGGACGTGGTCGAAGTTGTTCAGAGTGAATAGCACACCAAGTACGGTGGCTAAGACTGTCAAAACGGTTCTCAGCATCTTTGTCTCCGTCGATCAAGGCTCACATCACGAAATCTGGTCGGTTCACGCCTTGTTGTAAAGCGCAGTCGCTTTATGCGGCCAAGGGCATTCGTCATTGCACTGGGCCCGTGTAGGCGCGTATCCCGTTTCCTGAGGTGGCAGGAGTTCCGGGCATCGGTTTCGCTGGCTGTTGGCCGGGCAAAGCCCGCCATCCAGTCTCGAATTTTGGTTTCTGCGCCTGCGGCGATCCGGGGAGGGGCTCCCAAACCAGCTGCTGCTGTGCCGCAGGATGATAGATGAGCGGCTGGGGGCCCATGCCCGGTTGCCACTCCCTGGGTGTCGGCGCGAACCATTCGGACACAGCTGCGGCGACCATGGCCTGCGGGCTCTGCGGCTTGCTCGTGCTTTTGTGCAGCACGAAGAAGACAACGGCCAAAAGGATCAGGAACACAATCCCGATCGCAATGAAAGTGTTCTGGCCGCCGGGCACGCTACGATACGATTTCTGCATCCGACCGGCTCCGGGCGTTGAGAGAAGTGACAATCTTGACATGTCCGCACCTGGTGCATTCGAAGCAGCGGATGCACTCAGTGGAGTTGAGCTCCACGGGCACGTCCAGATCCATGGGGCAGCTCGCGTTGCAGGCTGAGCAGTCGTCGCAATCGGGCGACATTTCAAGCCTTACGAAACTTATGCTGTTGAACAGCGCGAGAATCGCTCCCATGGGGCAGAACATTTTGCAGAATATGCGTTTCACGAACACGAAGGCAAGCAGAAACGCCGCCACGCCGAGAACGACCGCGACATATTGGATGTCAGGGGCCACCGGCAAGACCGGCGCGCCGGTGAACGGGTTGACGGGGTTCCAAGCCACCCAGGGCACCGCAGCCAGAAGACCGCCCGCCGGGCAGAGCTTGCAGAAGAGCGTCGAGGCCGTAAGCCAAGGCACGAAAAGCACGGTCACTGCCAGCACTGCCCACTTCACATGCCTGAACGCGCGGGGAATCTGGAATTTGGGCGACGGGATGCGGTGAAGCAACTCCTGAAAGAAGCCGAACGGACAGGCCCATCCACAGGCCATTCGGCCGGTGAAGGCGCCCACCAGGCCGATCATGCCAAGCAGCATGTAGGGAACGCTGCGAATGGCCATGAAATGTTGCAACGTACCAATCGGACAGGAATATAACGCCGAAGGACATGCATAGCAGTTGAGATACGGAACGCATACACCTTTCAGTTGATTGGTGTTCACGTAGCGCGTGACCAGGGAGCCAACGTATCCGTTGCTCATTATGGCGCTGGCTGCCTGGATGAACGTTCGTAACTGCGACAACTGCATTGTTTCCTCACATCAGCACATGAAACTAGCGAACGGTGGTTTGCTGGCCAACCTGGCCGGCAGGACCGCCTCAGCCGGCCCACGCAGCCACGGTGGCGCCTGCAGGAGGCGAGGTCTGCTGACCGGCTGCGCCGGGCAGACAGCGGAATTGCATGGTCTGGCCGCAAATGGGGCACGCGGCCTGGCCGTTGGCGCCCACGCGGGGCAGGCCCACCACGCCGTGAATGTTGCAGACATACTGCCCGGCCTGGGGGGGGGCGGCCTGCAGCGCGGTCTGGCCCGTCTGGGGGGCGGGCCGCGCCGGAGCGGGTTGTCCGGCCACAGGTTGGGGTGCTGCCGCCAGCATGATCTTGTTGGCCACGCTCATTTCGTTTTTCCAGTGGCCGAATCCGTAAACGCCCCAGTAGGCAGCGGTGGAGGCCAGGGCCACAAGGGCCACCGAACCGCCGAAGGCGGCCAGCGTGGACGTTTTCACGCCCAGGTAGGCTTCCAGATTCTTCACCATGCCTTCAATTTCTTTCAGGATTCCCATAGGCCGTATCCTCATTCTCTTCCCCCTCTCGGGGATCGGTTGCGCTCGCTTTCGCCCGTTTTCGGACTAGCCCAGTCCGAGACATGCCAGTCAGAGGGTTGAACCGTTGAACCAGATCTCCCTGAATTCGCCGCGCCATGCGCCGAGAAGCAACAGGGTCAGGCTCGCCGTCGCGACGACGATGAACAAGGTCTTTCGCGTCATGGCCCGACCTCAGCGCGTCCTTCCCGAAAGAAGGTTGGCGGCGTTGTTGATGGGGGCGGCGAAGCCTATGCCGGAGTACTTGTGGTCCGGCATGAGCGTCGCCATGTTCACCCCGACGACCTCGCCCCGGATGTTGATGAGAGGGCCGCCGTTGTTGCCGTCGTTGATGGCTGCGTCTGTCTGGATCAAGTCGGGGTAGCGGATGCCCTGGATGGTCACCTGGCGGCTGGCGCTGCTCACGATGCCCATGGTCACCGTTCCTGTGAACCCGAAAGGATTGCCCACGGCAAAAACGATGTCGCCCACGTTGACGGCGTCGGAGTTGCCAAGCGGCACTGCGGCGAACAGCTTGTTGGCGCGGATCTTCAGGAGCGCCAGGTCGCAAGTGGAGTCAATGCCCACGACATCGGCCAGGTACTCTTTTTGCGAACCGGCGAACACGGTCACTTTGACCACGCTCGCCTTGCCCACCGACTGGAACGTGGTCAACACGAAGCCGCGCTCGTCCACCACGATGCCGGAACCTGCAGGAGCGGTCGGGTTGCCGCCGGGCGTCAGGTAGGTGACCGGCCCGGAGGGCTGGGTGTCCTGAACCTGCCCGGGTCTGCTTACGCTGACGACGGCGGGCATGACTGCCGCGATGATCTGGCTTACGTCTTCCTGCACCGCGCGGTGGGCCTCAAGCTGTGGCGCAGGGGCCTGGACCTGCGGGATGGCCTGTTGCGGTGCGGTCCCGGCTGACATCTGGATAGGGGCCGCAGGGGTGGGCAGAAGCGGTGGCGCGTTCTGAAACACCGCCATGTTGCTGGCGAGCATGGAAACCAGCAGCGCAAGCAGGAAGAGCCCGGGCCAGAAGAATCTTCTGACGGTATTGTCGCGAAGTGGCTTCATAGATAACCCATGATCCGCGCTGTGAGGCCGAGCGCGGCGAAGACGAGCAGGGTGAAGCCGCACAGGCGCGCGGCCCGGCCATGCCGGAAAGCCCCAGAAACGAGGCCCGCCAGCGCTCCTGTGGCAGCGGCGCATGCCACCGCCAGGACCAGCGGCAAGGAAGGCTGCGCCGTGCCGACCGCCGTGCCGAGCAAGCCCGCGAGGCCTACGCACACGGCGAGCACCGAGCTTGCGGCCTCAGCCATGGGCATCGGCGTTCGAAACACCGAGACGAAGAGCGGCATGAACAGCCAGACGCCGCCGGTTCCGGTCATGGCGCCCGCCAGTGCCGCAGGCATGGTGATGAGAGCGCACATGCCAAGGCCGACGGCATACTCGTGGCCATCGCATGTTTTGCGCCAGGCCAGTCCGCCCGAGTCCTTCCCGGCCAGGGCCGAGGCCAGCCGCAAGTCGGAAAGCTGCAGGAGCGCCGCCGCCGTGAGCACTGCGGCAATGGCCACGGGGAGGGTCTGCACGGGCAGGAAGCGAAGGCCGATGCCGCCTGCGAAGGCGAACACGACGGCCACCGGAGCAACGGCTCCGATCAGGCGCAGGTCGACCATCCCCTTCACGCCTGAGCGCAGCATGGCGACCAAGCCCGTCGCGGCTGAAAGCGCGAGACCCGCCTGGATGGCCGTGACCACGTCGTAACCCATGAGAAGAAGCGTCGGAACGCCCAGAAGGCCTGGGTCGAGACGGATGACCATTGCGGCCAGCGCGGCCAGGAGAAGCCAGAGGCAAGCCGAAACATGCGATGCGGGTACCCACGATGCCGCAGGAACGCGTTCGATCACCCTTTCCCAGGCCACGGTGACGGGGCCTTGGGCCACTTTCTCCTGGATGATGTCATGGCAGGTGGAGCAGGAGCCGAGCTGCGGATGCGGCATGGGCTTGTTGATGTTCACCACGCTCTTCTTGGTGACCACGTGGCAGGTGGCGCAAGGTGGGAAATCCTTGTGGGTGGCGTCCTTGGGCATCTTTTTGGTCATGTCCAGGGGCAGAAGCTTGGCCGGATCGACCACCGGGGCGGCGGGAGTCTGCGCTGCCGCCTGCTGCAAGGGAGCGGCCTGCGCCGGATTCCGCTGGGCGGTGGACTGGGCAGGGCTCTGCCGGGCGTCCGGCAGAGGGGTCCACTGGTCCTGCACCGTGGCGGTCTGTGTGGGGGCTGCGCCGGTAGGAGTCTGGCTGACGGTTGTCTGCGCGGCGGGCAGGGCGGTCCACTGGTCTGGCGCTCCGCCGACCTGCGGTGTGGCGGGCGAACCGGGTGCCCCAGGCGTGTCTTGGGGCGCCGGAAGCTGCGCGCCCGGCTGGCCAGGCTGCGCGGGCAGGGGCTGAAGCGCAGGCAGGCCTGGAGGTGCGGGCGTCACCTGCGCCGCCGGGATGGCCGAAACCACGCCCACGGTCTGCGAGACGAAATTACGGGCCTTGTTGGCCGGGATGACGAAGCCCACGCCCGTGTAGGCGTTGTCGGGCGAGTAGATGGCAACGTTGATGCCGGCGATCCTGCCGTTCAGGTCGAGGAGAGGGCCGCCGCTGTTGCCCTGATTGATGTCGGCGTCGGTCTGGAGCATGTTCCTGTAGGCCACGCCGTCGATGCTCAGGTCGCGTTGCAGGGCGCTGATGATGCCGAAGCTTGCCGAGAACTGGTATCCGAGAGGGCAGCCCAGGGCCACCACCCAGTCTCCCTGGGCGAGTCGGCTCGAGTCGCCGAACACGGCCTTGCGCAGTTCGACGGGAGGGGTGACGCGCAGGAGCGCCAGGTCGAGTTCGGGGTCTTCGTCCACGATCACGGCGGAAACCTCCTGAGCCCCTTGCCGCCAGAAGCCCGCAAGGATGCCGTCCCCGCCGCGCACGACGTGGGAGTTCGTCAGGATGTATCCGCGCTCGTCCACTACGACACCCGTGCCTATGCTTTCGTACCAGATTTCGCCCCCGCCTTGGGTCGCGGCCTTCTTCCGGGCCTTGACGCTGACGACGGAGTCCTTGTTGGCCGCCACGCTTCGCGTGATGGCGTCCTGCAGCTCCGCGAGGTTGCCGGGCCTTCCTCCCGGAACCGCGTGCGCCGGCGCGGCAGCGAACCACGCCGCAAGCAGCAGGATCACGAAAAACCTGACGGACATTCCTATTTGCCGCCGTAGGGAACCAGGCCCTGCTGCTCGTAGAGGTTCACCGCGCCGAGTACGGTTCCTGATACCCCGCTGTACACGGCGATGCGCGAGCTTTTCAGTACGTTGGCCGTCTGGGGCGTCACGTCGGCGCAGATGAGCGCCGCCACGCCCAATTGCTGCAGCAGGGGGGGCAGCATGCTGTCGCGTTTGAGTTCCACGATGGCGTATGTGCGCTTTGCCTCGTCCACAACGATCAGGCCGTTGCTGACACCTTCCGAGCCCACAGCCGAATCCACGGTCTTGTTCTGGGCCAGCACGCCCACCATGGCCGGGCGAGTGGCTGCGATCTGCTGGAACTTCTGGTTGGTTCCGGCGTTGAGTTGCGTGCCCTGCGCCGTGAAGCCCGGAGGCGGCACGGAGAGGAACATGTGCTTGCCCGCGCGAAGAATCTCCGCCACTGCGCCGGTTTGCTGGCTGGCCGCGCCGACGAAGGCGTCCATGGTTGGAGTGGGCACGTTGTTGACCGCCTGGATCACGTCTCCGCTCTGGAAGCCTGCGGCCATGGCCCGTCCTTCCACGTCGGTGACCAGGATGCCCTTGGTCCCGGGGGGAAGCCCCAGGGCCGAGACGTCCTTGCCGGTGAGTTCCGCCGTGCCCATGCCGATCCAGGTGGCCTCGACGGTGATGTCCGGCGGGGCCACCATGGGCACCACCGCAGGCGGAGGAGGCCGCCGCGACAAGGTCACGGTGACGTTCATGGGCTTTGCGCCGCGCTCGATCACCATGCGCAGTTGCTGGCCTGGAGCGCTTTTGGCGATGATTCCGGAGAGCTGCTTGACGTCGCTGATGCGCGTCTCGCCGATGCGTTTGATGACGTCGCCCGTGGCGAGGCCAGCCGTCTCGGCCGGAGACTGCGGAGCCACATAGCTGACGATGACGCCGTTCGCGTCGGGCAGGTTGAACTGGATGCGTATGATGGCGTCGATGTTCTGGATGTCGGCGCCAAGCCACACCGAGTCGCCGGGATCGCCCACGGAAGCGCCAAGAGGCACGTTGGCAAGGGTGATGTGGGCGCTCATGGTGACGCCCTTGCGCGAGTAGACAGCCTTGATCACGTCGCCCGCGCGTTTTCCGGAGAGGATGCCGCCAAGGTCTGCCGGAGTCATGAGCGCGGTGCGGTCGATGGAAAGCAGCACATCGCCGACCTCGATGCCGGCCTTCTGGCCCGGCGAGCCGGGGATGACGGTCGATACGTAAGCCCCGCCAGTAGGCTGCTGACCGGGCGCAGGCTGCAAATCGGCAAGGCCCAGGCCCAGGTACACGCCGTTTTGGGCGATGAGTTGCATCTGCTGGTTGCCGAACCCCGAGGGCAGGGGGGTGTTGATGAGCTGCATCTGCTGGTTGCCCAGGCCGGACGGCAGGGTGGGGGTGTTGATGAGCTGCATCTGCTGGTTGCCCAGGCCGGACGGCAGGGTGATGATCTGGTGCGCTGGCTGCGCCTGTCCGCCTGCCTGTGCAGCCAGTCTGAGTTCGCTCCCGTCTTCGCCGCTCTTGCTCCCGGGCGCGCTGACGCCCGTGAACTTCAAGAGGATGACAAGCATCGCCAGGATGCAGACGAACATCAACGCCCCCGCCCAGAGAAACGCCTTTTGCATTTCTCGCGGGTCTGCCGCGTTGCGCCGAAGTTCCTGGCTTTCTTGATCTGTCATGAGACCATCTCCTGCAACGGCTCAGGCCCGGCTAGTACAGGGTAACCGTGCGGCCCGAAGCGCCAGCGGAAGGCGCAGGGGCGGCCTGAGGGATTTGGGCGGCGCGCAATGCGCCCGCCTGGTAGAGTTCGATCACCTGCCGGGCTGTTCCAGTGACGCCGGGGTAGGTTACGATGCGCAGGTTGCCCAACGTCACGGTGGCGTCCGGGCTGAAACCGCCAGCAATGACGCCGCCCGCCTTCAGATTGGCCATGAGCTGACTGGTCTGAACGCCCCGTCCGGCAAGGCCCGTGTTGGGATTGGCCTCGAACCGGTAGGAGCGGTTCACCTGATCCACCAGCACGAAGAAGGGCGCGTTGTCGAACTGCTGCGCCACGGGCGAATCCAATGTGGAGCCGTTCACCGCCAGGGCCACGATTGCAGAGGGCGTTCCCGCGAGGCCGGCCTGGGGGGACGCGGACTGCGACTGCGCTCCGGGCTGGCTGAAAAGCGGGTCGAGGTTCTTGGGCAGTGTGATGATGATGTTGCGCGATTTCTTGCCGGTGTAGACGGCGAACTTCACGTCGTCGCCAGCGCCGAAGTCGTTGAGCGCGGCTTCGAAGGCGGACACGGTGGCCGTGGGGGACTTGCCCACCCGCACGATCTCGTCGCCGGGCTTGAAGTCGGCCTTGTCGGCCAGCGAACCGGGGGCCACGTCGAGCACGAGCAGAGCGTCCTCCTTGGCCAGGCTGAACTTGGCCATCATGGCTCCGGTGACGGGCTGCACGCTCAGGCCCAGCGACTCGGCGGTCATCCAGGGAAGTCCGGCGGCCTTGGCGGCGGCGCCGGGCGCGGCCTTCGGCTCGATCCACTTGCCGTTGGCCTGCCAGCCGTCGGTGACCTTGTGGCAGAGCATGCAGTTGCCCCAGTACTTGTGGGTGGCCTTCTGCGAGATGATGATGGGAGGGCCGGTCATTACCTTGGAAACTGGACCCGCGGCGCCGGTGGTGACGTGGCATTTGTTGCAGTTGCCCCAATCGGCGTGGGTCATTTTGGTGTTGACGTCGATGGGCGGTCCCATGGGGGTCTTGGCGGCCGCCAGGGCGGGCTGCTGCTTCCCTGCGGGGGCGGGAGTGTAGGTGATGAACGATCCGGGGCAGAGCCTCCACAGCGTCCAGCCGACAATCACGATGACGAGTGCGGCCATGACGGCGATGGCAGGCTTGAACTGCTTCATGCAGAAATCATTTTCGTATTGCTTCATGGCTCTACCCTTCGCTCCCGGCGGGAACCAGATTGACGGAAAGCTTCATCTTGTTGCGTTTGACGGCGGCCCGGATCACCCGTTCGGCCTTGGCCTTGAGTGCCTCGGCATCTTCCATGGTCATGGAGGGGTCGATGGCCAGCCAGATTCTCATGTCGAGCACGGGGCCGAGTTCGCGCGCCACGAGCTTGTGCAACGTCGCCTCGGGCAGCTCCTTCTCGATGGCGGCCTTGGCCTCGTCGGGTTCGTCGCCCTCGGCGGCCTGGTCCATGAGCTTGAGGACGGATTCGTAGATGGACTCGATGCACAGTTTGATGATGACCACGCCCACGATCAGCGCGGCCAGCGGGTCCATCCAGGAGTAGCCCATCATGGCCCCGAGGATGCCGATGAGCACGGCGATGGAGGCGTAGACGTCGGAGCGGCTCTCCCAGGCCTTGGCGATCATGGAGGGGCTGCCCGCCTGCGTCCCGGCGCAGACGCTCTGCCGGAACATCAGCTCGTTGATGGCGATGGCGAAGAAGGCGCCCCAGAGCGCAAACCAGCAAGGGTGCACGACCTTCTTCTCGATGATGGTCACGTAGCCGTCGTGCATGATGTAGAGGCCGATCACGAACAGGAACAGATAGATGCAGATCGCGATCATGTATTCCGTCTTGCCGTAGCCGTCGGGATAGTCCTCGTCAGGCTTTTGAGCCGAAAGGCGCATGCCGATGATCATGACGAAGGTGGCCAAAAGATCCGCAACGGAATGGATCGCATCAGCGATGAGGCCTTTACTGCCGCCTACAACGCCAAGATACGCCTTCAGCACGATCATCATCACGTTGCCGATGATGTTCACCATGCCGACGGAACGGAAGCAACGCTCGCAGGCTTTGTACTTCATTACTCGTCCACGTCGCTCAGTTCGTCCCGTATGGACTGTTCCAGGCTGTGGGCGCCCCTGTACAATATTACGGAGGCCACCAACGTGCCGAGGCCGATCAGGATGCCAATGGTGTGTATCAGCGCCATGGACTTCTCCTCGTTAGACGACGTAATGCCCTTTGAGCATTGCGAAAATCATGATGAAGAACAGGAATTGCTGCGTATGCAGGATGTAAATCCCCTTCTTCATCCTGTTGGGCTGGTACTTGATCCACATGAGGAATCCGAAAAATGTCAGGAAACCCATGAGGGAAAGTGCCACCATCAGCCAGAAATTACCCCACAGGGCAACATAGCAATGTACGCATGCAGCCAGGAAGGAGAAAGTGTTGAGCCAGATGTGATAAATCAGAAGCTGGCGCATGATCTCCTGGGTGCCTTTCAACCTGTAGTGCAAAACGATGCGCTTGACGGGAAAGTACACGTTGGCCGCGAGAAACAGCACCATGCTGAGGTTGCCGCTGCCCGTAGCGAAATTGTAGTCGGAATTGACCGCGTACACGGTGCACAGAAAGAGGAACACGCCCAGGTAGGCCAGCCTCTTGCGGATGGGGCCCCATCCGAAGATGGGGAGGCTGTCCAGGTAGGTGTCTTCCGCCATGGCTGTGCTGAGAGTCTTTAAAATTGCAGGGGGTTGAGCGTTCTGGCTTCCAGTGTCGCCTTGAAGTAGTCGGGCGCCTTGAAGCCGAAGAGCGCGGCGAAATACCGCGACGGGAAATGGTCCGTCAGTTCCGCGTAGGCGAAGATGGCCTCGTTGAGTTTGACGCGTTCCTGGGCGAGGTCTTTCTCGACCTCGATGAGGGCGGCCATCAGGCTTTGGAAGTTGGCGGAGAGTTTCAGGTCCGGGTATTGTTCCGCCACCGCGAGCAGGCCGACCATGCTGCCCATGAGGGCGGCGGCGTCCTTGCCTGCGGCCGGGTCCTTTCCGGTTGCGGCCTGGTTTTCCCGCATGCCCTTGAGCACGTCGTCCAGTTTGCCGCTTTTGAGGTCGCCGGGGCGGATCAGGCTGCGCAGCTTGACGACCTCGGTCATCACCGTCCGTTCGTAGGCGGAGTATCCCTGCACGGCTTTGGAGAGGTTGATGGAAATGTCGTTGCGGCGCTGCATGAACACTTCAACCTGTCCCGCGCTGCGCTGCCAGGCGTGGTCTGCGGTGGTGAGCATGTTGAAGTAGATGATGCACGCCAGCAGAAGCGAGCCGCAGGTGAGTGCGATGATGATCTGGAACTTGTAGTTTGCAAGCTGCGGAATGCGCTCAACCAGCATGTCCCAGTAGTGCTGGATGTTGTTTGCGGATGGCTCGGAGCGTTGGACAAGATTGAATTTCTTGCCGTACGCTTTCACGATCATCCGTGATATGCGGTTGGAACCCATGGAGTTTCTCTCGAATTATTTGTGGTTCCGGATCCCGTGCATGACGGCCAGAAGACCGAATCCCACAAGAAGCACGGGCGCAATGCCGATGCAGAAGTCCTTCGTAGCGATCCATTCGTCGTAGAGTCCGTAGCCGCCCACTGCGAGGAGCAGCACGGCCGCCACGAGGTTGATCTTCTTGTACTGCGTCTTGTCGAAGACCACCGAGAGCAGCGCGAGCAGGCCGATGATCAGCGCGATGGGCTGGACGGCTCCCTTGAACACGCCCACCACGAGCGGGCTCCAAAGGTAGGTCAGGAACAGGCCGACCGCGAAAGCAAGCAGGCCGCATACGATGTGGGGGATTCTCATGGTTTCCTCTCGCCCTTCATCTGCTGGGATGGACAAACCGCACTATCTCGGCGCGCCCGCGCGCACCCAGGCCAGGTAGGTTTTCGTATTGGGGCCTGCGAAGCGGTGCATCTGCCCGCCGGGCATGACCAGGGCCTCGAACAGGCCGTTGTCCACATACATTTTCACGTCTTCGTAGCTCGTCATTTTCCGGAAGGGTCCCAGGTGGCAGCGCATGCAATCCTGCGCCAGCAGCCCCTGGATGCTCCCCTCGTAAGTCAGTTGACCGGGGGCTGCGGGGGCGGCCCCAGGGTGCCTTCCGGCGCCGCCGCCGTGCCCCTGGCCCAGTCCGAGGCCAGGCCCGTTGCCCGGCCCAGCCCCCGGGGGGCAGGGCGGCGCAGGAAGGAGTGCCTGTCCCTGTCCCTGGTGCAGCGGTTGCGTTGCTGCGGCCACGGCGGGCGCGGCGCGCGCCGTTCTCGGCGGATTCTCCGGGGCTCCGTTGCGCAGCCACTGCAGGATGATGTCGGCATCCTGGTTGGCGAAGCGGCGCATGGAGCCCAGCACCATGGCCTCCAGCATGCCGTTTTGCGCATAGGCCCGCACGCTGTCCCAGTCCCGCATGTCCCTTGCGCCGCCCGTGTGGCAGCGCAGGCAGTCCTTGCGGATGATGTCGCGGATGGTCGGCTCGTAGTAGACCTGCGTAGCGGCGGCGGCGACGGCCCCCGCTGCCGGTTTCGGCGGCGCTTTTGGGGCTCCCGCCGCGATCCAGTCCAGGATCACGGGGCCGTCCGCGCCGGCGAATTGTCGCATCAATCCCACGAGCATGGCCTCCAGCATGCCGCTGTCCGCGTAGGCCTTCACGCTGGAGTAGTCCATGAGGTTGCGCAAAGGCCCGGAGTGACAACGGCTGCAATCCTTGCTGATGATGTTCTTGATGGTCGGGTCGTAGTAGACGGGTTCGGCCGCAATGGCCGTCGCCCACCATGCCGCGACCAAGAACGCCGCCCCCAAAAAACGTATCTTCATGACAAGACGGGGCTCGTCCGTATCAGGACTCTTCCCCGTTATGCTCGCGCTCCAGCTCCATGACCTTGGTGAAGTGCTCCGCCGCCGTCTTGTGGTCGTCGCGGCGGACGTTCATGAAGCCCAGGTGCTGGTGGTACTTGATCTCTTCCGGGTCCAGTTCGACGGCCTTGCTCATGGCGGCCACGCCCTTTTCCAGGTTGCCCATGCCCTCATAGGCCAGGCCGAGCAGGTAGTAGGCCCGGGCGTCGTCGGCCATGGCCTCCACCACGCGTTCGAGGTTCTCGGCGGCCTCGGGGAACTTCTTGAGCTTGAGCAGCACCGCGCTCTTGCGGTAGGCGGCCATGACGTGGCTGGGGCGCAGCTTGAGCACCTTGTCGAAGGCGCCGATGGCGCGCGCGTAATCGCCCATCATGGAGAGCGCCACGCCCATCTGGTAGACGGGCTCCACGTCCGCGCGATCGTTCTTGGCCCATTCCTTCAGGTAGCGGATGGCCTCGGAGGGCTCTCCGGCCACGATGGCCCGGCGGCTCAGGTTCCGGTACATCTTGGCCTTGTCCTTGGGGGTCAGGCTGAAGATGCTGTTGTACCAGTTGAGCATCCTGTTGAGCAGCCTGCCGCTCAGAAGCAGGGCGGAATGCAGGTACAGGCTGGGCGAGTCCCCCACGCCGGATTCTTCCTCGCGGCGGGGTTTCTTCGGCTTCGCCTTGCTCTTCTTGGGGGGCTCGGCCTGCTCGTCCTCTTCGACCGCCTCTGCGGGTTCGGCCACGTCCTCAAGAATATCCTCTTCGGGAAACTCGCTCTTGCCGCGATCGCCCTTACTCATCGCACATCTCCTCCTCTTGCTTGACCGGCACGAACCCCGCCAACGCGGCAAGGAGCCCGCCCGCCATCAGTGCCAACGGGATGCTGCCCTTCAGGAAGTCCACAACGTAGTAATACTCGTCATAGAGGCCCCAGACGCCCAGCGCCATCAAAAGAAGCCCCAGGATGATATGAACCATTATGGTCCTCCGGTGTTGAATCGGTCAAGACTGATTGTGGTTATCAGCTGTACGGCGTACACAGCCCCGTCGTGCTGCAAGCCTGGTGCAATGCGGGGGGGGGGGCAACATTCTAGGCAAGTCCCTTGAGCATGCAGTCCACCAGTCGGCAGGACGACATGTAAAGCCGCGCGGTCAGCATGGGGTCAAGCCCCCTGGACGCCACATGCCTTCGCGCTTCTTCGGACCTGTTGTCTTCAATCGCCTGCAGCATGGAAATAAGCCAGGCCCATTCAGACTGCGGTCTTGCGCAAAGAGCGTCGGACAAGTCCACCGGCAATTGAAGCTCGGTTGTCAATTCATCCATTTCGACGCCGAAAATCGCGTCGGCGCACGAAAGCATACCTAGCAGGAAGAGACGCTCGTTGTCCATGCCGACAATGGCCCCGGCGTGAGCGAGCTGGTTCAGGAACGTGGCGCGGTGCAACGCGCGGAACATGAGCTCCTGGCCCTTGTCGCTGGTATCCAGTTCGGAAAGAAGGGCCACGCTGATCCACTGCTTCAAGGCCTCCATGCCGAGCAGCCGGACGGCCTGGCTGATGGAATCGACGGGGTGTGGCAGGGAAAAAGCTGCGGAGTTTACCATGCGCAACAACT
>NZ_JBZVFJ010000072.1:0-19658 GCF_058402725.1 Fundidesulfovibrio sp.
CGCGGTCCCAGCGCTCCTGGACGGAGGAGCGCACGGCCTCTGGCACGTCCGGGATGGGGGCCAAACCTTCAAGCAATGCTTGAAAATAGAGGCCGGTCCCGCCCGTGAGGATGGGCACGAGGCCCTGCGCCAGGACCAGACGCACGGCCTCGGCGGCCTGCTGGGCGTAGGCCCCGGCGGAGACGGACGCATCCAGGGGCAGGAAACCGTAGAGATGATGGGGGCAGCGCGCCATCTCGGCCGGGGTGGGCTGGGCCGTGGTGACGGGCACGCCCCGGTAGACCTGGCGCGAGTCCACGTTGACCACCGCCCCGCCAAGGGCCTCGGCCAGGGCCAGGGCCGCGTCGGTCTTGCCCGTGCCCGTGGCCCCCAGCACGCACAGAACCCTGGCCGGGGATGGTCTCATCCGTGCTTCCTGCGGGGAGAGCCAGGCCCGAAGCGCTCGCGCAGCCTGCGCATGACAGGTTCGGGCACCAGGCCCTCGTAGTCGCCTCCGGCCTTGGCCACCTCCTTGACGATGGTGGAGCTGATGTAGAGCCACTTGAAGTCGGTCATGAGGAAGATGCTCTCGATGTCCTTGTCCATGCGGCGGTTCATCAGGGCCATCTGGAACTCGTGGTCGAAGTCGGAGACGGCGCGCATGCCGCGCAGGATCACGCTGGCTCCGGCGGAGTGGACGTAGTCCACCAGCAGGCCGTGGAAGGGCTCCACGCTGATGCGCTCCTCCTGGGCGAAGACCTCCTGGATCATCTCCACGCGCTCGTCCAGGGTGAAGAGGGTCTGCTTGGGGGTCTGGCGGGCCACGGCCACGATGATGCGGTCGAAGACCTTGAGGGCGCGGCGCACCAGGGAGCGGTGCCCCATGGTCAGGGGGTCGAAGGTTCCGGGGTAGACGGCGGTGGTGTGGTTTCGTTTCGGGTCCATAAGAGAATCCTGGTCTGTCCGTAGAGCCTGTCCGTTTCCTGGGTCCAGGACGCGGGCGGGGTTGGGGTGAGGGTCTTTTCCACCTCCACGGCGATCACGGTCTCCGGAGCGAGCCAGCCGCGCGCCTCCAGCAGAGCCAGGGCCGGGTCCAGCAGGTCGCGGCCGTAGGGGGGGTCCACGAATACGAGATCGTACGCCGCATGGGGAGGTTTGCGCAACAGGGCCAGCGCGTCCGCCGGATCGGCGTTGAAGCGTCGAGGTTCCAGGCCGAGCCGCCGGGCGTTCTCTGCGATGCGCCGGGCCAGGGTCTTGTTGGCCTCCACGAAGCGCACGTGGGCCGCGCCCCTGCTCAGGGACTCGAAGCCCAGGGCGCCCGTGCCCGCGAACACGTCCAGCACGCGCGCGCCGTCCAGTTCCACTCCGCGCGCGGCGAGCATGTTGAAGAGGGCCTCGCGGACCTTGGCCATGGCCGGGCGGCAGCCGTCGCCCTCCAGAGTGGGCAGGTCGCGGCCCTTGAAGGTTCCTCCCAGGATGCGCACGGGCTACTCCAGCAGGTCGAACCGGGAGAAGCGCAGCACCATGCCCGCCCGGCCCTGGGTGGCCGAGCGCAGCTCGGTGGAGAAGCCGAAGAGGCGGCGCATGGGCGTGAGCGCCTGCACCACCTTCTGGCCGCCCCGGTCGTAAAGGTTCTCGATCTTGGCCCCCTTGGAACCCAGAAGGCCGATCACGTCGCCCACGAAGTCGTCGGGCACGGCGATCTCCAACTCCATGATGGGCTCCAGGAGTGCGGGACCGGCGGCGTTCAGAGCGATCTTAAGGGCCTGGGAGGCCGCCATGCGGTAGCCCACGGCCGAGGACTCGCCCTCCAGACGCCCCAGGGACTCCACGCGCACCGACACGTCCAGCACCGGGAAGCCCTGGAGCGCTCCGGCGTTGAGCCCGTCTTCCAGACCTTCGGCCACGGCGTCCAGCCAGGCCTTGGGCCAGGCCTTGGGGTCCAGGGGCACGTGGATCTCCCGGCCCTTCTCGCGCGCCAGGGGGGCCACGCTGAGCGTCACCTGCCCGTAGTGCTTCTGCCCGCCCAGCTCGCGATGGAATTCGGCCTCGCCGCGAGCCTCGCGCGTGACGGTCTCCTGGCAGACCACCTGGGGCTTGCCCGCGCGGGGGGAAAGCCCGTGTTCGCGCCGGATGCGCTCCAGCACCACGTCCAGGTGCAATTCGCCCATGCCCGAGAGGATCAGCTGGCCGGTCTCCTCGTCGTGGATCAGGGTGAGGGTTGGATCTTCCAGGAGCACGCGCTGCACGGCCTCCTTGAGGCGGTCCAGCTCCTCGGTGTTGCGCGGCTCCAGGGCCATGGAGATCACGGGTCGGTACTGGGAGATGCTCTCCAGGAGCACAGGGTGCGCCTTGTCGCAGAGGGTGTCTCCTGTGCGCGGCAGCTTCATGCCCGCCAGGGCCACGATCTCGCCCGGACCGGCCTTGGCCAGGGGCTCCTTCTGGCTGGCGTGGAGGTGGAAGAGCCTGCCCAGGCGTTCCACCTTGCCCTGCGTGGCGTTGAGGGCGTCGGCCCCCTCGGCCAGGGTTCCCGAATAGACCCGCGCCAGGGCCAGCTTGCGCCCGGCCTCCATGATCACCTTGAACACCAGGGCGGCCAGGGGGGCCTTGGGGTCGGGCGGCAGCTCCACGGGCTTTCCGGTGTGCGTGTGGACGCCCACCTGCGGCGCGATGTCCAGGGGGCTCGGCAGATAGTCCAGCACGGCGTCCAGCACGGGCTGCACCCCCACGTTGCGCAGGGCCGACCCCGTCAGCACGGGCGTGACGGCGCGCGCCACGCAGGCGCGGCGCAGAACGGCGCGCAGGTTGGCCGCCGGAATGTCTTCGCCGCCCAGGTAAGCCTCCATGAGGGCGTCGTCGTGCTCGGCCAGGGTCTCCAGGAGCTTCACGCGCCAGGGTTCCGCCAGGGCGGCCTCGGCCCCGGAGAGCGGTTCGCGGCTGGGCGAGCCGTCGGGAAAGGTGATTTTCTCCCAGGTGATCAGGTCGGCCACCCCGGAGAAGTCCGCGCCCGCCCCCAGGGGGAACTGCACGGGCAGCGGGTTGGCCCCCAGACGGCGGCGCATGGAGTCCAGCACGGCCTCGAAGTCCGCGCCCGGGCGGTCCATCTTGTTCACGAAGGCCAGCTTGGGCACCCGGTAGTGCTCGGACTGGCGCCACACCGTCTCGGACTGGGGCTCCACGCCGGCCACGGCGCAGAACACGCCCACGGCGCCGTCGAGCACGCGCAGGGAGCGCTCCACCTCGATGGTGAAGTCCACATGCCCGGGGGTGTCGATGATGTTCACCTGGCGGCCGTCCCAGAAGCAGGTGGTGCAGGCCGAGGTGATGGTGATGCCGCGCTCCTGCTCCTCGGGGAGGTAGTCCATGGTGGCGGTGCCTTCGTGCACTTCGCCCATGCGGTGGATCTTGCCCGCGTAGAAAAGGATGCGCTCGGTGAGCGTGGTCTTGCCCGCGTCGATGTGGGCGATGATGCCGATGTTGCGAAGGGCCTCGATGCCTTTCCGGGAGCCGTGGGAGGGTGTCGCCATGGGTTCAACCGTAGACCAGGGTTCGGGTGAAGAAAAGGCCGCTTTCGAGTTGAGGCCAGTCCCACAGGGCCTCTCGCCCCGGCTCCAGCACCAGCGAGGCCCCGGCCGGGGCGAGCGAACCAGGCGCGAAGGCGGCGCGCAGACCGGACACATCGGAATCGGAAGGGTTGGCGTACTCAACGAGTTCCATGCCCGGGTGGGCGAAGCCGAGGGCATCGCGGTCCCAGGCTGAGCCCGCGTGGAGGGCGGCCCGTGTCGGCGCGGGGAGCCAGATGGCATCGCACCGGTCGTCCAGGCCCGCCAGGAGGCGGTCGCGGAAGGCCCTTCCGCCCAGGCAGGCCACAAGTCCCGGCCCGCAGGCGGCGGCCAGCTCCTCGATGCCCTGGCGCAGGGCCTTGGGCGAGGGCGAAAACACATGCTCCACGCCGCAGAGTTCCAGGGCCGCAAGCTGGGGGTCCGGCCAGCCGCCCTTCCCCGCCGGGCGTGCCGCCAGGACCAGTTTCGCTCGGGCCGCGACAGCAGGGACCACGGCGGCCGTGAGCTGGACGGGGGAGCGCGCCAGGGGCTCCAGGGCCAGCAGGAACCAGGGCCTGGGGGCCGTGCGCTCGGTGCGCCGTCCGGCGGGGTGATGCGTCGTGCGTTCGGCGCGCACCGCGCGCGTGGATTCGCGGGCTTCGTAGAGGACGGCGATGGCCGATTTGATGAGCGCCCTGCCCCGGTCGCCGGTGCGGGCGTAGGCCCTGGCGAAGCGGGCGTCGGGCACGCGACGGGCCTCAAAGGACGGGGGGACGGGGATCGTCGGGGTGTCGTCCTCGGTCATGGCGGGGCCTGACTCCCTTGGTGGCCGCGCCCGGGCGGGCCGCCGGAAAAGGACCGCCCGGACGGGCTGCGTCCGGGCGGGAAACAAGCGGAAAGGCGGCCCTCAGGCCGCCCATTCCGTTAAAGCCATTTCATGAAGTTGCGCCAGCTGCCTTCCACTTCCCTGCGCTCGGATTCGGTGAGCGTCTTCTGGTATTCCAGGTAGGAAAGCTGGGCTCTTTCCTTGGAATATTTGAAGATTTCCGGCAGGTCCTTGAAGTTTTCGGCCACGAACATGTAGCGTCGCCAGGCGGCACCGTAGCGGCCCGAGTTCCAGTAGAAGTCGGCCACGAAGATCTCGTGGGAGGCCATGCGCGTGCGGCACTTCACGATCCATTCCTGGGCGTCCTTGCCCCATTCGGTGTTGGGGTAGGCGTCTCGAAGGATGGTGAAGTACTGGATGGCCTCGCCGAGTCCGTCCTGGGGCAGGTCGATGGATTCGAGCCTGCGGTAGGTGGACACGCCGATCTGGTAGAGCACGTAGGGGATCTGCTCGTGGCGCGGGTGCAGGGCCTCGAATTCCTTGTAGGCGTCGGTGGCCTGCACGAACTTTTCGTCCATGAAGTAGGCGTCGCCCAGGCCGATGAGGCCGTCGGGGGTGTAGGGGCTGAAGGGGTAGCGGTCCTTGAGCTTCAGGAAGAATTCCTGCGCCTGGGTGTAGCGCTTCTCCCGCATGGCCTCGCGGCCCGCCTCCCAGAGTTCCTGGGCGGTGTCCTCGGGGGGGGGGAGGAAGAAATAGTCGATGAAGCCGCAGCCGGAAAGACCGAACAGCACGAGCGCCAGGCATCCGGCGCGCAGGAAATGGGATCTGGTCATGGGTGTGTGAGCCTGTTTGCTAGTGGCCCAATGTCTCCAAATAGGTGATGACCGTGCTGGCCGCTCCGGCCCCGTCGCCCACTGCCGTGGCGACCTGGCGCACGTTCTTGGAACGCACGTCCCCGGCGGCATAGATGCCCGGGATGCTGGTGCGATAGTTCTGGTCCGTGATGATGAAGCCCATGTCGTCGAGTTCCATGTCCGTGGGGAAGAATCCTCCCTGGGGCTCGTAGCCCACGAAGACGAACACGCCCTGCACGTCCAGGCGTTGGGCCTCGCCGGTTTTGAGATCGCGCGTGAGCACCCCTTCGACCTTGTCGGTCCCGAGGATCTCCTCCACCACCGTGGAACGCAGGAGGTGGATGGACGGATTGATCTCGCAACGCTCCTGGTAGCAGCGGGTGGCGCGGAAGTCGTCGCGCCGGTGGATGAGGTGGACCTTGCCCACGATCCTGGCCAGGTAGAGCGACTCTTCGAGGGCGGAGTTGCCGCCTCCGATCACCGCCACGTCCTGGCCCCTGAAGAAATTGCCGTCGCACAGGGCGCAGTAGGAGACGCCCTTGCCCAGAAGCTCCCGTTCGCCGGGGATGCCCGCCTGCTTGTAGCGCGCTCCCGTGGCGATGATGACGGCGCGGGCCTCGATCCATTCGTCGCCCACCTGGATGCGGTGAGCGCCCTCCCTGGGCTCGATGGCGCGAACCTCGTCGCCCAGGCGGGCGATGGCGGGATAGGCCTCCAGATGCTTGGCGAAGATGTCCGCCAGCTTCCACCCTTCGATACCCTCTGGGAAGCCGGGATAGTTCTCGATGAAGTGGGTCATGAGCACCTGGCCGCCCGGGGAGAGCTTCTCCACGAGGGCTACGGTAAGCTCGGAGCGTGCCAGGTAGAGGGCGGCCGTCATGCCCGACGGCCCTCCCCCGATGACCACGGCGTCGAAAGACTTCATGGATTACAGAGCCTTCTGGCTGATCATGTCCTTGATGGAGGATTTGGAGACTGCCCCGGTGATCTGCTCGACCACTTCCCCGGCCTTGAACAGGATCAGGGTGGGGATGGCGCGGATGCCGTACTTGCTGGGCGTGGAGGGGTTTTCGTCCACGTTCATCTTGGCCACTTTCACCTGGCCGGTGAACTCGTTGGCCAGTTCATCGATCACCGGACCCATGGCCCGGCACGGACCGCACCAGGGGGCCCAGAAATCCACCAGCACGGGGAGCTGGCACTTGAGGATTTCTTCTTCGAAATTCGCGTCGGTGACTTGGATGGCCATCTGGTAATCTCCTTTGGTGGCTTGGCTGCGGGGCGAGGACCCGCTCCGCGTGATGCAGCGATCCAGGGCGCGAACGCCCGGACTGCTTGGTTCTTACAGAACGTCCTCGATTTTGAGAAGTGAATAATTCCTGAATTTTTCGAAATCGGCGTCGGTGTCCAGGTAGGTGTGGCGGATGGAATCCATGGCGTCAAGATGCTCGAAGAGCACGCCCACAAGCTTGGGATCGAAGTGTCGGCCCGACTCCTGGGCCAGGATGTCCACCACCTTCTCCATGGGGAAGGCGGGCTTGTAGACCCGCCGCGAACTGAGCGCGTCGAAGACGTCCGCCACGGCCACGATGCGCCCCGCCAGCGGGATGTCTTCTCCCGCCAGCCGCCTGGGATAACCGGAGCCGTCCCATTTTTCGTGGTGGGTCAGGGCCACCACCTGCGAGGCCTTGAGCAGGGGATTGGAGCCACCCTTGAGGATCAGCGCGCCGATGAGCGTGTGGTACTCCATGGTGGAGCGCTCCTCGGGCGTGAGCTGTCCGGGCTTGTGCAGTATGGAGTCCGGGATGCCGAGCTTTCCGCAATCGTGCATGGCTGCGGCCCAGCGCAGGTGCTCGAGTTCTTCGCCCTCCATGCCCATGTGCCTGCCCAGGAGCACGGAATACTCGCTGACGCGCTTGATGTGGTTGGAGGTCTCCTTGTCGCGGAATTCCGCCGCCACGCCCAGGCGGAAGATGCTGTCGAGCCAGGCGTCCTGGAGATCGCTGGTGAGCTTGGCGTTGACGATGGCCACGGCCGCCTGGGAGGCGAAGGCCGCCACCACGGGGCTGTAGCTGGGGTCGAAGGGCACCACGTCCTCCCCGCACATGGCGTTGATGAGCTGGATCACCCCCACCACCCTGCCCGCCTGGTCCACCATGGGGGCGACCAGCATGGACATGGAGCGGTAGTCGTTGGCCTTGTCCCAGTTGGCGTTGAAGCTGTAGGGCGCGTCTTCCGGGATGCGGTTCACGTCGGGGATGTTCAGGATCTCCTTGCTCATGGCCACGTGGCCCGCGATGGAGCGGCTGTCCAGGGGCAGCTCGAAGCGCTTGAACATGGCCCGGACGTTCGGTTCCCCCAGGCGATCGAACAGGGTCTGGTTGTGGCTGGTTTCGAAGCGCAGGACGTTGCCTTCCAGCAGATAGACCGAGCCCGCGTCGGCCCCTGTCATCTTGCGCGCCTCGAAAAGCACCAGTTCCAGAAGCTCGCCCAGTTCCCGTGTGCTGGAAAGGGCCAGCCCGATCTTGACCAGCTGTCCCGAGAGGCCGTCCAGACGGAATTGGCCTTCTTCGCCGTGTACGAGGCAGTTCCGGGGGGATTTCATACAACTTCCCGCCTACACAAATCAGCGTGAATAGTCGAGCGGCACGGGGCGACCCCGGGGAATGGCCTCGAGGTCCAGCCCGTGGCGCAGGCCCGCCTGGGCGAGACGCTCGCCCAGCCAGGCGACCATGGCCGCGTTGTCGGTGCAGAGCTCCGGCGAGGGGAACACGGCCTCCACGCCGCGCTCGGCGCAGGCGGATTCCAGGTGGGCGCGGATCATGGAATTGGCGGCAACGCCTCCGGCCACCACCAGGCGGCGGGCGTCGGGGTGGGCGTCCATGGCCCGGCCGGATTTGATGCGCAGGGTGTCGGCCACGGCCCAGTTCACGCTGGCGCAGAAGCTGCGCAACCCCTCGGGGGCGTTCTCCAGGGGGCCTTCCGGCAGGCTCCCCAGGCGAAGTTCCGGGTGGGCCGCCACGTGCCGCGCCACGCAGCTTTTGAGGCCGCTGAAGCTGAAGTCGAGCCCGGGGTTGTTCACGTTGCCCCGGGGAAAAAGATCGCGCTCGGGCTCCACCCCCCTGCCCAGCAGGTCGATGTGCTTGCCGCCCGGATAGGGCAGGTTGACCATTTTGGCCGACTTGTCCAGGGCTTCGCCTGCGGCGTCGTCCAGGGTGCGTCCCAGAAGGGTGAAGTCCGTGGGCGACTCCATGCGGTAGAGGTGGGTGTGCCCGCCGGAGATGAGCAGGCCCAGCGCGGGAAATTCCAGTTCGCGCTCGAGTCCGACGGCCGTGAGGTGCGCGTGCAGATGGTTCACGCCGATCAGGGGCACGCCCAGGCCAAGGGCCAGCCCTTTGGCAAGGTTGACGCCCACCAGGAGGCTGCCAAGCAGCCCGGGGCCGCGCGCCACGGCCACGGCCCCGATGCGTTTCGGGTCAGTTCCCGTGCGTTGCAGCAGCAGCCGAAAGAGCGGCGCGGCCTTGCGCTGGTGTTCGCGCGAGGCCAGTTCCGGAACCACGCCGCCGAACACGGCGTGAAGCTCCTCCTGGCTGGAGAGGGCCTGCCCCATGAGACGGCCGCCCGACACCAGGGCCAGGGCGGTCTCGTCGCAGGAAGTCTCCAGCCCCAGGCAGATCATCGCTTGTGCTTGCGGTAGATCTCCTCCACCATCGCCACGTCCTTCTTGCTGCCGATGAACAGCGGCACGCGCTCGTGGAGTTCGGAGGGTTCGATATCGAGGATGTCGCGCAGGCCGTCGGAGGACGCGCCACCCGCCTGGCGGCAGATGAAGGCCAGGGGGCTGGCCTCGCACATCAGGCGCAGCTTGCCCTTGGGCTTCTTGGGGTCCTGCATGTCGGCGGGGTAGAGGAAGATGCCGCCGTAGAGCAGGTTGCGGTGAAAGTCCGCCACCAGGGAGCCGATGTAGCGCTGGGAGTAGGGCTTGCCCCTGCCGTTGAGGGCCGGGTTCTTGAAGTAGTCCACCACTTCGCGGGTGGCTTCGTCCCAGTAGTGCCAGTAGCCCTCGTTGACGGAGTAGACCTTGCCCTTCTCGGGGGTCTTGATGTCCGGGTGCGAGAGCAGAAACTCGCCGACGCTGGGGTCCAGGGTGAAGCCGTGCACGCCGCGCCCGGTGGTGTAGACCATCATGGTGGAGGTGCCGTAGAGGAAATAGCCCGCCGCCACCTGTTCGGCTCCCTTCTGGAGCACCTCACAGAGCCTGGCGGAGCACTCGCTCTTCTCCTTGCGTTTGAGGATGGAGAAGATGGTGCCCACGTTGACGTTGGCGTCGATGTTGGTGGACCCGTCCAGGGGGTCGAAGATGAGGATGTAGTCGCCCTTGGGCAGATGATCGGGAATCTCCACCAGGTCGGCGTTCTCCTCGCTGCCGATGGCGCAGAGCACGCCCGCGCGCTGCATGCGGTGGATGAGCACGGAGTTGGCGTACTCGTCGAGCTTGCGCACGGCCTCGCCCTGGACGTTGATCTCGCCCGTGAGGCCCAGCACGTCCACGAGACCGGCCTTGTTCACCTCGCGGGAGATGATCTTGGCCGAGAGGATCAGTTCGTTGAGCAGCGACGTGAACCGCCCCGTGGCCATGGGCGATTCCTTCTGGTGCAGGAGAAGGTGTTCCGTGACCGTGACCTGACGCATGGCGCTGGCTCCTTATTCCTGGGTTGCGGGCGAGGGATTGGCCCCGGCGGGCGTTTCGGCCTTGGGCGCTGGCTGGGGTTCCGGTTTGGCCTGCCTGGGCTCGGGCTTGGCGGCGGCCACGGCGTAGACCAGGCGCTCCTGGGCCAGGAACCGTGCCTGCCAGAGATAGGACGTTCCCCCGATCTTGTACTCGCCGGTGACCTCGCTCTTGAGCAGGTTCTTCCAGTTGAGCTTGGCCAGGGTCTCGGCCGCTGCCGAGTCGTCGCCGGCCCAGAGTACCGAACCGGGGGTGAGCACCATGAGTTGTCCCGATTCCGGGGAGAATTTGGTCAGCGCGCCCATGTCGAAGTGGGCCACGAGCACGCCCTTGAATTCGCTGTCGATGTAGAGGGGCTTGGCGATCATGACCTCGGCCCCCAGCTCGGAAGCGGCCACGTAGGCGGCCATCTTGCGTTCCTTGTAGCGGTTGCCGAGATCCATCAGGGGGGAGAAGTCCACGGGCTTCATGGAAAAGCCGGGCAGCTTGAGGGCCACTGAGCCGGAATCCGTAAGCACGGCCACGCCCGAGAGCCAGGGGAAGGCTTCCATCAGCCCCTGGCACCACTCCTCGTTGGGGGGCAGGTCCTGGGCGGAGAGCGAACGCACCAGGAACTCCATGCGTTCGTCCACAGGGGTGAAGAGGCTGGCCAGCTTGCGCACGGACGGGTTCGAGATGCCCGGATCCTGGAGATCGATGGAGGGATCGGTGTTGATCCAGTCTTTGTAGAAGCGTTTGGTGCTTTTCACGTAGGGCTTGACCGTGTCGCACCCCGGCAGGGCGAACAGTGCGCAGGCCAGCAGGGCCAGGAAGACGCGCTTGGACATGTGGGCGTTCCTTGTTGACGGATGAATGGCGGGGCGCCCCCGCGACGGGAAGGTGTACTCCCTGCCACGGGGGATTTCAAGCGGCTCAGGCGGTGGCGCGCGCGTCCAGGCGGTTGGCCAGGGCTTCGAGCATGCTCACGAGTTTGACTTTGGCTTTTGCCGGAGCGGCGGCCTGGGGTTTGGTCGCTGCGCCGCCGGAGGCCATCAGGGCCTTCAACTCGCCCATGCGGGCTTCGAGGATGGCGCGGTCCTGGCTGGTGGAGGCCAGGCGGCACAGCTCGCCGTAGATTTCGAGGGCAGAGGCGTAGTCGCCGTGGCTGGCCAGCAACTCGGCCATGGTGCGGGTCTTGACGCTTGCCGACGCGGCCTGGACGCATTCGGGCTGGGGAGGGGTGTTCCTCCCGGGCGCCTCCAAGTGTTGCGTGAGGGCCATCACCTCGCCCGCGCCGCGCAGGCTGAAGTCGCCGGCAGGGACGGCGGCGGGCTCCTCGTCGGCCGGGGCCGCTGCCGAAGCGGCTTCAGGAGCCGCAGGGGCCGAGGCGGAGGCCGGGAAGCCCAGGCCTTTTTCCATCACCTCCAGCCAGGAGACGTCGCGCCCGGCCAGGGCCATGGCCAGAAAGCGCAGCGCCAGGGCGGAGTCTCTGGAGAGGCCGGTGGCCTTGGAGGCCCAGTGGGTCCACACCGAGGGGTAGTCGGCGAGCAGCGACGAGAGTCCCTCGAAGGCGGCCGAGGCCTCGTCGGCCCGGCCCAGGCGGGAGCACAGCTCCACCAGGAGGAATTTGGCCTCCAGGTGCCCCGGGTGCAGGGGGATGGAGGCGCGCAGCACCTCCACGGCCTCTTCGGCCCCGCCCTGCTCCGCGAGCATCTTGGCCAGGGGGAAGAAGACCCGGGAGTTGGGGTCGTCGGAGAGAACCTCGCGATAGAAATCAATTTTTGATGTCATCGCCCACACTTCCTTCAGGGGATCGCCCTGGGAACAGATAGATGATCTCGTTGTCTCTCAGGTAGTTGCCGTGCGCCCGGGCCATTTTTTCCGTGAAGGCGCGGTCGGACTTGAGCCAGCGGATCTCCTGGCTCAGGTCCAGCGAACGGCCGGCCAGACTCTCAAGCCGTACCTTGAGCTGTTTCTGGTGGTTCTTGAGGTCTAGGTAGGCGAAAACGCCCTTGTCGCTCCAGATGAGATTGTAAAGCAGAATGGCGTTGCAAGTCAGGATGAGTGCCAGGAGCAATCGCCGCATGAAGTAGGCCTATTGGAGCGTCATGTTTTTTGGTGTGTCGTCGCGGGAACGGGCCACGGGAATCCGGAGTTCCTGGAGGAATCGTTCCGTGGCGGTCTCTATCCGCTCAACATCGTCCTCGTCAAGAGCTATGGCGTCCATTTCCTTGAGAAACGCCTTGAGCGTTTTGAATTCCGAAAGAAGGAGCTGCCCTGAATCGATGGAACGCAACATGGGTTCCAGTTCCAGAATGGTCTGGAGGCAGTTGATGATGCGTGCCGAAAGAACGGAAGGCTTTCTGTATCGCATGAAACGCCTGCATGGATCGATGGATGGACCCGTACGGAACGGGTGCTGTTCGACGATACGTCGTGCCGCGCGGCTTTGCAATCCCTGACGGGCGCATTTCTTCCCGCTGGCGGCAAAGCCGCCCTGCTCCGCGCTGCGCTCCGCGCAGGGCTGCAGGCAAAGCCGCAAAGCCGGCTTTGTCTGCAGCCTCAGGTCCTGGCCGGGGGCCAGGACCTGAAAAACGTATACATGTAATTGGCCCCCGACCCGATGGTCAGGCCCAACGCCACATAGAACAACACCAGCCCCAACGGCTGCGGGTCGAGTCCCCACGTCGGGTAGTGCAGGATGAGCGGGCACAGGGCGAACGTCTGGATGATGGTCTTGAGCTTGCCGAAACGGTCTGCCGCGATCACCACGCCCGCGTCCGAGGCCACGGCGCGCAGGCCCGTCACGGCCATTTCGCGCCCGATGATGGCTGCGGCGGCCCAGGCCTCCACCCAGTCCAGGCGCACCAGCATGATGAGCACCGAGCAGATGAGCAGCTTGTCCGCCAGCGGGTCCAGGAACTTGCCCAGGTTGGTCACCAGCCCCATGCGCCGCGCGATGATCCCGTCCACCACGTCTGTCACGGAGGCCAGTATGAACACGATCGTGGCGGCCACGCACATGCCCTCGCCGGGGAAATAGAGCATCGCCACCAGCACGGGCGCGACGGCGATGCGCGCCAGGCTCAGGATGTTGGGCAGGTTCAGGCCTTCCAAGGCGTCCTCCTTCCGCGCCGCTTCGAGGCGCGTCAACTCCTCAGGGTGGCGTGGGCCTCGATGCTGGACTTGGCCGCGCGGTCGATGTTGGCGGCCAGGGACTTCAGGGCCTCCTTCACCGGCGAGGGCTCGTCCATGAGCACCACCGGCCTGCCCACGTCCCCGGCGACCACCGTGACCGGGTCCAGGGGCACCGCGCCAAGGAATTCGATGCCGTATTTCTTCGCCAGTTCCTCGCCGCCGCCCTTCTTGAACAGGGCGATCTCCTTGGAGCAGTGCGGGCAGATGAGCCCGCTCATGTTCTCCACCATGCCCAGGATGTTGGCCTTGGCGTACTGCAGGAAGTTGATGGCCTTGCGCACGTCGGCCAGGGAGACCTCCTGGGGCGTGGTGACCACCACGCACAGGGCGTCGGGGATGGTTCGCAGCACGGTCATGTGTTCGTCGCCGGTGCCCGGGGGCGAGTCGATGACCAGGTAGTCCAGGTCGCCCCACTGCACGTCGGAGATGAACTGGCGGATGGCCGAGGTTTTCATGGGGCCGCGCCAGAGCACGGCCTGGTCCGGGTCCTTGAGCAGCGACTCCATGGACACCACGAAGAGATTCTCTCCGTAGGCCTTGGGCGAAACCTCGCCCATGGCGCTGGCCTCCAGGTTGCCCGAGAGGCCCAGCATGCGCGGCACGCTGGGGCCGTGCAGGTCCACGTCCAGGATGCCCACCTTGTTGCCCATGGCGGCCAGGGCGGCGGCCAGGTTCACGGCCACGGAACTCTTGCCCACTCCGCCCTTGCCGCTCATGACGAAGAGCTTGTAGGTGATGCGCGAAAGCGCCGTGCTGATGCGCGCGTTCTGGCGCGCGGTCTTCTCGTCGGCGCAGCCCGAGGGGCTGCCCTTGGAGGAGCAGGCCGAAGCCTTGGAGCAGCTGCCGCAGGCGCTCTGGCTCTCCTCACCCTTCTTCTTGATCTTCATATCCTTGCCATCCTTTCCGGCGCTCTACCAGCCGTGCTTCCCCACCAGGTCCACGAACGTCACCTGGCCCAGGGCCTTGCGGCCGATCCTGCCGTCCTGTTTCTTCACCATCACCAGCGTCTGGCTGCGCCGTTCCGCGCCCACGGGCATCACCAGAAGCCCCGGGTCGGCCAACTGCTCCAGGTAGGACTGGGGCACCTTGGGGCCACCGGCCGTGACCAGGATGCGCTCGAAGGGCGCGTGTTCCGGCCAGCCCATGGTCCCGTCGTCGAGCTTGAGGCGCACGCTCCCCAAACCCATGGCCGCAAGACGGTTTCCCGCCAGTTTGTGGAGTTCCGGCACGCGCTCCACGCTGTACACCTGCGCGCCCATCTCGGCCAGCACGGCCGTCTGGTAGCCCGAGCCCGTGCCGATTTCCAGCACCTTCATGCCCGGGGCCACGTCCAGCAGTTCCGTCATCCAGGCCACCACATAGGGCTGGGAGATGGTCTGGCCGTATCCGATGGGCAGGGGATGGTCCTCGTAGGCCTGGGGCTTGAGGGCCTCTTCCACGAAGAGGTGGCGGGGCGTCTTGCGCACGGCCGCCAGCACCGCCGGGGAGCTAACCCCACGGGCGATGATCTGTTCGCGCACCATGCGCTCGCGGCTTCGTCTCGGGTCGATGTCCACGGCTTCTCCACTGCGACGGCCAGGGGCATTACCCCACTTTGCGCCGGGACGCCAGACGCCCGGGCCGTCTTTACAGCCCCCTTCCCCGCTGTTAATGCTTTACTGGGGCAAAGACCCGAACCAGGAGAACCTCCATGCTCACCGTGCAAGACCTCATGACCACCCAGGTGTTCACCCTGCTCGAATCCGACACGCTCTACACCGCCCGGCAGATCATGGAGATGGCCCGCGTGCGCCATGTCCCCATCGTGGACGCCCAGGACCGCTTCATCGGGCTCATCACCCACCGCGACATGCTGGCCCTGGCCGTCTCCAAGCTCTCGGAGATCGACCAGTCCACCCAGGACGAACTCGACGCAGGCATTCCCCTCAAGGAGACCATGCGCCAGGACGTGGCCACCGTCGCGCCGGACACCCTCCTGCGCGACGCCGCGCAGATGCTCCTGGAGCACAAGTACGGCTGCCTGCCCGTGCTCGAAGACGGCAAACTGGTGGGCATCATCACCGAGGCCGATTTCCTGCGCCTGACCATCAGCCTCATGGACGCCCTGGACGAACGTGGCTGACGCGGCCGGGCCGACGCCCGGTCGCGTCGGCCCTACTCCACGGCGATCATCCCGAAGGCGTTGCCCGTGACGCATGTCGAGCCCGTGGCCGTCACCTCGAAGGTGTTCTCCACGCCCACCATGCCCACGCCCGGCACGCCCATCTTGGGCTCCACGGCCATGACCATGCCCTCCTCGAAGGGCTCGTCGAAGCCCTTGGCGAATACCGGCCAGGCGTCCACCACCAGGCCGATGCCGTGGCCCAGGAAGGGCACCTTGTTGCCGCCAAGGCCCATGAACCCCTCGGCGAAGCCGACGCGCTCCGCCCAGGCCCGGCAGTGCTCCCAGATCTGCGAGGGGATCGCCCCGGGCTTGAGGTTTTCGGCCGTCCAGGCCTGCACGTCCATGCAGAAGGAGTGGGCGCTCTTTACCGCGTCGGGGATCGAGGCTTCGGGACCGCCCCAGTAGACCTGGGTCTTGTCCGTGACGTAGCCCTCCAGGGCGAAGCCGCAGTCCACGGAGAGGGGCTCGCCCTTCTTCCACACCTTGCCCGCGTAGCCCATGAAGGGCACGGCCGGATGCTCGCCGCGAAGCCCCAGCGGCCCGTTGAACACGCTGGGATAGTTGCCCGAATCGCCCGCCGACACGTGGCCCAGGAAAATCTCCTCCCCGGGCGCGCCCATGCGCACCATGCCAGAATGCCCCAGTTCGAAGAAGGCCTCCCACACCAGGTGGGAAACCTCCCGTTCGCTCATGCCAGGGCGCAGGCGGCCCGGCAGCAGTTCCGTCATGGCCCGGTTGTGGCGCTCGCCGCACAGGCGCATCTTGGAAAGCTCCCACGGGCTCTTCACGGCCTGGGCCTTGGCCAGCGCCATGTCGCCCGCAACGAAGCGCACGTCCTTCACCCGGGAGGTGAAGAGCGTCGCCAGGTTCCAGGGCAGCGCGGCCATCTCGGCCGCAGCCACGGGCGAAAGGGGCGAGCCGGCCTCGGCGCACAGCCCGGCCACGTCGCCGTAGGAGCGGAAGGGGACCACCGTCCGCAAGGGCGATTCCAGCCGCGCGCGCTCGATGCCCTTGCGCACCATGAGCACCGGCTCGCCCTCCAGGGGCAGCCACAGCAGGCCGTTGCCAAAGGTTCCCGTCAGATAGTAGATGGCCAGCCGGGAAAAGACCACCAGACCGCCCGCCTCGGGGGCGAGCCGCGCCAGGTGCGCCCTGCACGCCGCGTGACGCCGGGCCATCTCACCCGCCGGAAGGATTTCCAAGGCTTCGAACATGTCCAAGACTCCGTTTCATGCCGCCGCGCTCGCGGCGCTTCTGGCGGCCATGCTGCTCTGGGGCGGGTCCTTCGTGGCCATGAAGGCCGCCGTCCAACACCTCGATCCATGGCTGATCGTCCTGGGCAGGATGTCGCTTGCCACCCTGGCTTTCACCCCGCTCCTGCGCCGCATGCCGCCCTGGCCCCTGGTGCGCGCGCACCTGCCGTGGCTTCTGCTCATGGCCCTGGCCGAACCCTGCTTCTATTTCGTCTTCGAAGCCAAGGCGCTCACCCTCACCCAGGCTTCCCAGGCCGGGGTCATCACGGCCATGCTGCCGGTGATGGTGGTCTGCGCGGCGGGGCTCTTCCTGGGCGAGCGCACCTCCGCGCGCGGCTGGGCCGGCCTGGCCCTGGGCGTGGCCGGGGCGGGCATGCTCTCCGCCTTCGCGCCCGAAGACGCATACTCGCCCGACCCCCTGCTGGGCAACCTCCTGGAGATGGCCGCCATGGGCTGCGCCACGGTGTACACTCTCTTGGTCAAACGCCTGGCCCCGCATTTCTCCCCGGCCTTCCTCACGGCCTTCCAGGCCGCCACGGGCACGGCGTTCTTCCTGCCCGCGCTCTGGTTCTCCCCCTGGCCCGCCGCGCTCAGCTGGCAGGGGCTGGCTGCGGTGGGCTACCTGGGTCTCTTCGTGAGCGTGGCCGCTTACGGCTGCTACAACTTCGCCCTCTCGCGCCTCCCGGCCTCCCGCGCCGCTGCTGCCGTGAACCTCATCCCGGCCTTCACCCTGCTCATGGGCTGGCTCTTCCTGGGCGAGACCATCCAAGGCTTGCAGTGGGCCGGTATCGCCCTGATCCTGGCGGGAACGCGTCTCACCGGACATACCTCTTGAGGCCGCCGGAGTTTGGCGTTAGAAAGCCCGATGCCGGGCCGTCGCCCGGAATCCAGGAATCCAAAAGGCGGCTCAGATGCTGTTGAACGAAGCCGATATGCGCGAAGCCCTCGCCGGTTGCCGCTCCGTGGCCGTTGTCGGGGCCAAGGACAAGCCGGGCAGCCCCGTGGACCGCGTGGGACGCTACCTGATCGAAAAGGGCTTCACGGTCTACCCCGTGCACCCCGTGCGCAAGACCGTCTGGGGCATCCAGGCCTGCCCCACCCTGGCCGACGTGCCCGGCCCCGTGGACATCGTCAACCTCTTCCGCGCCGCAGAGCACTGCCCGGCCCACGCCCGGGAGACCCTGGCCCTGCCCGCGCTCCCCAGAATCTTCTGGATGCAGCTGGGCATCTTCAGCTTCGAGGCCCGCTCCATCCTGGCCCAAAGCCCCGTGATGGTCATTGAGGACAGCTGCCTCATGGTGGACCACCGCCGCATCTTCCCCGACGCCTGACATGAAAGCCAACAACCAGGCCTTCGACTGCCGCCGCTGCGGCCACTGCTGCAAGGGCGCCGGCGGCATCGTGCTCACCGGCAAGGACCAGCAACGCCTGGCCCTCCACCTGGACGTCCCCCTCGACCGCTTCCTGGCCGACCACACCGTGCGCAAGGGAGAACGCGTCCTTCTGGGCGTGCGCGAAGACGGCTTCTGCATCTTCTTCCAGGACGGCTGCGGCGTGCACCCCTCCCGCCCCGACATCTGCCGGGCCTGGCCCTATTTCCGGGGCAACCTCCTGGACGAATCGAGCTGGGAACTCTGCCTGGAATACTGCGCGGGCATCAACCCTTCGCTCCCACACGAGGAATTTGTGCGCCAGGGCCTGGACGCCCTCCGCGAACAAGGCGTGGGCGGCTGCGGTGACCCCGACGCGCCAAGCGCCCTGCGCCTGGACGGGATCGCCAAGCCGTGAACGTCGCCGAGGCCCACAAGATCCTCGGCCTCGCCCCCGACGCCGGGCCGGAGGAGCTCAAAAAGAGCTACCGGCAGCTCGCCTTCCGCTACCACCCGGACCTCCACCCAGGCGACCCCCTGGCCAAGCGCAAATTCCAGCACCTCAACGAGGCCTACCTCCTGCTCAAACAGGTGATGGCCGAAGGCCCGCCAAAGGCAGCCAGGCGACCCGACCGGGACAAGGAACAGCCGAAAACCGACCCAAACGCCAAACGCAAGGCCAAGGCCGCCTATTCCAAACAGGCCTACACCAAGGCCGACGACCAAGGCGACACCAGGACCAACTACTACTTCCGCCGCGAAGACGTGCTCACCGACCTGCTCAAGGACCCCTTCGCCCGCCAGGTCTTCGAGGACATCTACCGCGAGCTCCACAAGCCGGGGGCAGCCCAAGGCCAGACCCAGGCCCAGGACAACGCCAGCCGCACCCTGGACATCCGCGCCGGGAAGTCCCGCCTGCGCATGGACCTCTCCGGAGGCCTCATGAACGGGCTCAAGGGCATGCTCCTCAAGCAGCTCGACGACGAACAGACCGTCCAGGTGCCGCCCACCTCCATCCTCCCCGGCGCGAAGCTGCGCGTGGGCGTCTCCCAGGGCCTTTCCGGCGAAAGCCGCACCGTGGAGTTCACCCTGCCCAAGGACTACACCCTGGGCCAGCCCATCCGCCTCAAGGGCCTCGGACGACGCCTCGGCCCCTGGAAGGGCGACCTCTACCTGCGCCTCACCCTGGGCTGATTACGGACTCCGCATGCACAAGCTCTACGTCCTCCTGCTGGCGCTCTCCATCCTGCTGGCGCTCCTGCTCTTCGCCTTCCTCAAGCCCCTTCGCGCCGCCCAGATGGTCGGTGGACCCTGCGACTACGACCAATTCCCCGGCATCGCCCGCATCCTGGAAGCCGTCCCTGTGCCCGCCGAGAAGGGCGCACCCGCCCTCCCGCAACGCTACCGCGTCCTGTTCAGCTTCGAGCCCGCCAAACGCGTGGACAACCCCCTCTACCAGCCTGCCAAGGCCCATGAATTCACCCTTTCCGGAGGGGAGCGCCCCACCAGGCGCTACCTGGACAAGTACCGCATCCGCCCCGGCGCAACCTTCCCCGCACGCCTGATGATCATCCGCAAAGGAACCTGCACCCCCGTGATGTTCACCCTGGACGGGGTGGACGCCGCCGACCACGACGCCGCTCGGTAACGCCCCCTAACACGCCAGGGCTCCGCCCTGGACCCGCCGGGAGGAGAGCCTCCCCCCGGACCCCGGCAGTTGCTTCGCGGGCTTCACCGGGTAGGACTGTGTTGCCGGAGGCGGGG
>NZ_JBZVFJ010000073.1:0-19448 GCF_058402725.1 Fundidesulfovibrio sp.
TCAACCTGAAAAAATGCTGGGCCATGGCCAAATAGGCGGGAGAGGTGCGCCTGGAGTACGACAATTTGCCCATTCCAAGGGCAAATCATGATAAATCAGGGCGCTGAAACAGAAATTCGACCTCAAAATGCAACGCCGAGGGGGATCAGGCACGCGACTCAGCGAATTACGCAGTGGTCTCTAATGGGGCTCCTTGGGGGTTGTGGATTATTTCAGCATCCGGCTCAGGGCGAGGTCGGCGGCCGCCCTCAGCCACTCGGCCGTGGCCACGAACGTCCGGGCGTCCTTCACTTCCGTGGGGCGCAGGCGCTCCACCACCTCGGGGGCCACCAACGGGCGGACGGCTCCCAGCGGGTCGCGCTCGACGGCGGCCACGATCTCCCAGGCCCCGGCGGCGGACGCCTCGGAGTAGAGCTTGATCCTTTCGCCGGGCTCCATCGAGCGGATCAGGCTCCGCAGTTCCCGGGCGCGCGCCTCAGCCACGCCGTCACCGGCAGGCGGGAGCACGGCGGCCTCGGCCTTCTCGATCTCGGCGTGAAGCTCCTCGGCCCGCTTGGCGTACCGGGCGGCCTCCTCGCGGATGGGGTCCAGCCGGTTGCCGTGCTCGACGGCGAGCTTCGTGCGCGCCAAGTTCCGGCCGTGGTCGCTCAAGGCCTTGTCGGCGTCGATCGGCCTCACGGCGGCCGCGAACTCCCCCACGATCGCAGCAAGCGCCACGTTCGCGGCCTTGGCGTTCTCAAGCAACTGCGCCTGCGCCACGCTCGGCGCGCCGTCGGCCACCTTCTCGCCGATGGCGAGACGGCCGGGGGTCAATCCGTCAAGGAATTCATTGTGCATGTTGTTCTACTCCTTGCCGGGCTGCTCGCCCGGGGTGTTGTTGTTGTCGCGCCGCCGCGAGGGGCGGGGCGTTTTCAGTCCGTGACGCTCTAAAACGTCGCAGACGCCACCAGGGGTCAGGCCGAACCGCTCGGCCAGAAAACCCACGCCGGAGCCAGAGCGCCAGGCGTCGCACAACCGCTTGTCACGGTGCACCCGCTCCTCGCGGCTCATAGAGGGGCGCGCACCGCTCATGCCTGGCCCCCCTCGGGGAGCTCGGCGTGCATGATGCTGATCTCGTTGATGGCCCCGGCCAGGTCGCGGGCCGCCTGGACGGCCCGGGGCGGCCCGTGGGGCTCCTCGCCAGCGAGGCAGGCCTGTAACGCGTCGTTCACTTCGGAGGCGTCCACGGCCTGCCCCCGGCGCTCCAGGCGAACCACGCGGCCGCGCAGGCCGCTCACGAGCACGCCCCCAGGTCTTCCAAGGCCTCGCGCACGTCCCGCGCCACCGCCTCGGCAGGCGTGGACGGCTCCGCGCCTCTTGGCAGGGACGCCAGGGCCGCGCGAACCGCGTCCGCCCCGACTGCGGAGCCCCGATCCACAAGGGCCTCCAGGTGCGCGGCGGCTTCCAGGGGCGAGGGGGTCAGGTCGTCCCAGAGCAGCGCCATGATGTCCTCTGCCACGTTCAGGTGCTCGCCCTCGCCCAGCTCATCGCCGACAACGGCGGCGAGCAGCGCCAAGAGGTCGCGCCTGATTGCCTCGGGGCTGCGCCTGGGGCGCACCGTGAAGGCCCCGGCGTGAAGCGCGTGCTGCGCGGCGTCCAGCGCGCCGAAGAATGCCGACAGCGCGATCTCGCGGCCGATGGTCGTCCCGTGGCCGTCGCCCAGGCCCGACAGGAAGTCGCGCCGCAGCTGCGCCAGGGCGTCTTGGGTCGAATCGAAGTCGAGTACCCTCATGTGCGGCCTCCATCGGCCTCTTCGAGGCGGCGGACACGCTCGGCAAGGTCGAGCAGTTCGTGGGCTTGAAGGCTCCTGGCGAGCACAACGTCAGCAGCGCGAGCCTTCGTCGCGCTGGGGGCATCCGGGTCGTCCAAGATCGCCTCCAGGGCCGCCACGGCTTTGGAAACGACGGTCCCAAGGCGAGCCACGCCCAACGTCAGCACCTCCGCCCGGGCGGCGGCGTAGGCCGACGCGAACTCCTCCGCGCGCATCCAGCGTGCAAGGGTCCGGCGCTCCACGCCGATCTGACGCGCAGCCTCGACGATGCTGCCGGTTTGGAGTAGCGCCAGGATCGCCGTTTCCGGCGCGACGCTTCGCTTGCAACTCGAACGCGCGGTCATGCGCCAGCCCCCCCAAGGTCGAAATGTGACAACTGGCGCGGCTTCCCGGGCTTCCGGCTCATGGCCCGGTAGAAATCCCGCTCGACAGGATGCAGCCCAGGCCGAAGGTCGTCCTGGCGCTCGCCGATCCGGGCCAGTAGGCGCAGCAGGCAGCGCAGGCGATCAAGCATGGTCAGCCACCGCCGGGGCCTTCGGGAGGGGTTGCCCGGAAAGGATGCGCTCCACCTCGTCGCGCTTGACGAAGCTACGGCGCTCGCTCACCGAAACGAGACTGAGACGCCCTTGGCGGATCAAGCGGCGCAGGGTTTGAACGGAAATTCCCATTGCAGTTGCCGCAAAAGGCAGCGTGAGCAGGTCTTTTCCAACGGCTGTCATAGCACCTCCAAGGCTCATACAGGAGCCATGGAGCCTTATAGCATCTTTATAAATACGTGCAACAATCTGATAAAACAGAAAAATCAACGCATCATATTTTTCTGAATAGAAAATATTTGGTCATGCGCCAGGGTTGCAGTCTTGTCACATGGGCAGCCTCCCCCGCCGTGCCCCCTGGCGGCCCCCTGGCGCGTCCTGGCGGCTTGGGCGGGCGATGGGCCGCCCCGGGCGGCAGGGCGCAGCACGAGGCCGCTGGGGGGCTGGCCGATGGGTGCGGAGGGTCGGCCGGACCGGACGGCGCGCGGGGCTCGGGCCGGGCGTTCTGGCGGGAAGCGCGGGCCTGGGGCGGGCCTGCGGGGGGAAAGCTGGCTGGCGTGTGGGATTTGATCAGCGATTCATGGCGCTTGCGCTGGCTGGCGTGCGGATAGGGTATCCGTCACTGCCTGCCGCGAGTGCCGCGAGGTGCTGCGCGCGCCTCGCGCGGCAGGCTGGGCGTGGCGGCGCGCGGCGGCGCGGAGGGGCCTGGGGAGGTGGATTTCACAGGGGAGGCAGGGGTAGCTGGGGCCTGACTTCAAATCCTCTCTCCCACATCCCCCCGGGGGGATGCCCAGCCGCGAAGCTGGGCACTCCCCCGTAGGGGGTGAAACTCTCGCGGCTCGCACCAGCTGAAATCGTTGACTTTTTTTGCCGCGAAACGGTCCAGCCGCGAGAACGCCTCGCGGCTGGCTTTCTCCAATCATTTCAACAGGTGCGAGGCGCGAGGGACAATTCTCGCGCCTCGCGGCAAAGTGCTACTCGCGGCAAATTTCGTGCTACGCGCACTCCCTGCCGGGTGCGAACACGTCGTATACGACCTCTGCCCGCTCGGGGTTTTCGGGGGGCAGCGCGAGCTTCGGGTAACGCTCGTTCGACTCCATGAGCAGCCCCTTGTGGACGGCCACCTTCAGGAGGCGTTCAAGTCCGACCTGTGAAATCGGCTGTCCGCGCCAGTGAACGGACTTGGCGTGCAACCTGACGAACTCACGAACCGTCCAACGCCTCGGGATGGGCTTCGCGTTCTCCTCGCGCAGGATGCGCCTGATCTCAGACGTGGCGTGCAGGTCTGCTTCATCGTCGCTCACTACGTCGCGGTCGTGCATGTCCCGCCAGTACCGCAAAACGCCGCCCTCGCCGCGCACCATGAAAAACGGCGGGCGCTTGCCCCCGTGGTTGGCCTTGGCAACGCGGGTCAGGATCGTGTCATGCGGCTTGGCCGGATCGCTGGCGAGCTTTCCGGCCTCGTGCTCCTGGACGCAGGCCAAGGCGAGGACCGTCCTCACGGCTCCCAAGAACGCGGAGGAGCCGCGAATATCGTCCGGGTCGGTCAAGTCGAAGGTGCTGGGCTTGCTCTTGCCGTTCGGCCGTTTGCGGACGTGAACCGCCGTGAGCACGCACGCCCCGCTGGCCTTGGCAAGACTGGTCAGGACTCCAACGGCGGCTGTGGACTCAGCCGGATCGGTTTCGGCCTGGGGCGCAAGCTGTGACCACGGGTCCAGACCCAAGAGCTTGAGCCCCGCGAGGCCAGGGGCGGCGATGGCCCTCCGAAGCGCGCCCGTGAAGGGCGTCTCCTCGATCTCGCCGCGCCGCGCGCCGGGGCGCACAAGGCGGTTATCCTCGCCTTCGCGGGCCAAAATGAACAAGTTCGCCTTGAGCCGGGCCAAGACCTCAACGGCGTCCTCGCGCTCGGCAATCAACTCCTCCACCAGGGCGGCGAGTCGCGCGTGGATGACCACCTCCGGTTCCTCCGCGAACACCAGGAACACCCTGCCGGGAGCGGCCACCTTGAAACCCGGCAGGAGGTCCAGCCCCGTGGCGACGCTCATGCCCGCGAGCAAGAGCAGGAAGCTCTTGCCCACGCCGGGCGCGGCGGACAGCGCGGCGGGCATCCCGAGGGGGAGAACACCTTCGAGCAGCCACGGGATTTTCGGCACGTCCGCCCCGATGAAGCGGCCCACGCTGGCGGCCTTGAGGTCGATGGGCGGGCACGGCTTGGCCCCGTCTTCGCCCACGTCCGCGTCGTTGTGGTCGGTCCTCGGGATGGCGTCCGCGTGGCCTGAAAGCGCCTCGGGGTCGAAATTGGCCTCCCAGGCGGCCCGGTCAAGAAGCCCGATGACGTGTGCCTCGCTCAGGCCCGCGAGGTCGCGCCCGGCGCGATGCCACAGGGCCGCGACGGCGTGCACAACGTCTTGTTCTGACAGCCGCTCGAAGCTTTCGTCTTCCTGGCGAAGCCTCATGCCAACGTGGGCCACCAGCTTTTCGCGGCTGTGGAAGCTGTCCGGGTCACGAGCCGCACCCTGATAGGCGACCTCCACAAGAGGGTGCAGCATCAGCTTATTGGCGAGGACCGAGACGCCGAAGCTCAAGGACGATGGCACGCGGAATGTTCCCTTGAAGGGGCTCGTTTCGTTTGGTAGTGGCTTCAGCAAGGAGCACGGCATTTTTTCTGGGGCCGGTCCATCGTGGCGGATGGGCTGGCCCGTCATTTTTGCGCTCATGCTACGCGCCTCCGTGTCCCTGCCTGGCGACTTCGGTGAACTGGCGCGGCCCGCGCCCCGCGCTGTCCAGGTTCGCCAGGACTCCACGGCTCGGATAGGGCAGACCAAGCGTTTCGGCCAGCTTCGGCCAAGCGGCACGGGTGACGACGGGCGGAATCCGATCGCCGACGCTGCCGCGCCAATCGAAGCCCGGAGCCACGGACTCCAAAAAGAGAAGGATTCCCTCGCGCGAGTAGACGGCGAGGGGGCAGGCGCGAAGTGCCCTGCCGGGGCTGGGGTGCTTTGCGCGCGGGGAGGGTTCTTTCAGCGGTGCAAGATGCGTTTCGGCGGCGTGTGCGGTGTTCATGCGGAACCTCACGAGAGGTTTGCCTCGCCTGCGCGCGCCTGGGGGGCACGAGCCTGCAAAGCGTTCCGCACCGGGCGGCTTTCTTCTCCGCCCTTCAAAGGAAGCCTCCGCGTGTCGTACAGCCGCCTTTCGCGGTCTGATCCATCACCGCCGGGTGATGTTGTCTCCAAGAGGGTGCTAGACTGGGCCTCTCTTCACCGTGTGAAGGGGTAGGCCTTGGGCAGTGTGCGGGGAATCCCCGACTTACCCTCTGCGGCACAAGCCCGTATGACTTCCAGTGCTGGGCAACCGTAATGACGCCACATTACACTTGTCAACGTGATTTTTGCGTCTCACTGCATTGGAGAACAAAGTCAACAGGTCTATTTACTGGCCCGCCACGAACTCCACCTTGACCTTGCAGCCGGTGGCGTGGGCGTAGCGTTTGAGGGTGTCGAAGCTCACGTTGGACTTCCCGCCTTCGATCTTTGCCACCACGGGCTGCTTCACGCCCATGCGCTCCGCAACCTGGGCTTGCGTCAACCCGGCCTTGCGCCGGGCGTCCAGCATGGCCGCGATCAAGGTGAACTCCTCTTCCAGGGCGTCATACTCGCGCCGGTACTCGGGGTTTTCGCGCATCATGCGCTCGTGGATGTCTCGCGTCTTAACCCGTGCCATGTTCTTCCTCCGCGAGCCGCCGTCTGGCGATTTCGATTTCACCGCGCGGGGTCTTCTGGGTCTTCTTGGTGAATGTCCGCAGAACCAGAAGCGTCCGCCCGGTTGATGCCGCGTACAGGCTCCGGGCTATGCCGTCCCGTCCAGTCACGCGGAATTCCCATATCCGCCCGTCCACTGGCCGGGCCAAGGGCATGACCAGCGCCGATAGCCCCCGCGCCTCCACAAGGCCGAACGTCCGTTGCAGCTTGGCCTGCATGTCCAGTGGCAGGGCCGCGAATTCCGCCGCCGCCTCTTCGTTCACGAATTCGACCGTCCAGGCTTGCATGATGATTTATAGCCTTTGGTTTATGAAAGTCAATGCGACTGGCCCTGCCCGTTGATGCTCACCACCTTGCCGGGCTTGGCTCGGCCGACACCCTCAAGGGTGTTCACGGCCTGGGCGAAGTGGTCGGGGGCAAGGTGGCTGTATCGCTCGGTCATGGCCAAGTTGGCGTGTCCCAAGAGCTTCGCCACCGTGAAGATCGGCACGCCGTTCTGGACGAGCCAGGATGCGCATGTGTGCCGCAGGGTATGGAAGACGACCTTCTGCCGGGAATCCTCGATCCCCGCGTTGAGGCCAAGTTCATGCACCACGCGGTTGAAGGTTTCCGAGACTTGGACAGCCTTGCGGCCCCTTGCGTCTGGGAACACCAGCGCGTTGCCATTGGCCCCGGCCTTGCGGCGCTCCAGCATGGCGCGCGCATCCCCGGTCATGGGCACTTGGCGCGTTTTGCCGCTCTTGGTGTCCCGAAGGGTCAGAACGCCGTGGACGAAATCCACGTCCGGCCATGTGAGCGAAAAAATCTCCCCGGCCCGAAGCCCAGCGTGAAGCGAAATCAGGGCTTGGTCGTGAACGTCTTGCGATCGTTCGGCCAGGGCTTCCAGCAGTCCGGCCGCCTCGTCCGGCGTCAGGAAGCGCGTGCGCCGGTTGTCCGCCTTGGGCGGCTTCACCTTGGCCGTGGGGTTCGCTCCCTCGAAAAGCCCGTGGTCGCGGGCGAAGTTGAAAAGCTGTCTCGCCACGGCCAACACGTAGGCGGCGGAGCGTGGCGCACGCCCGGCGGAAAGCACATTCTGCTTGATGCGCTCCAGGTGGATCGGGGCCACGTCCCGGAGGGCCTTCTTGCCGATCACGGGCGCGATCCAAAGCCGCCAGACCTGATCCTCTTTGGAACTGGTCCTGGGGGCCTTGTTTGCCTGGGCGAGCGGGAAATACTGGCTCCAGACCTGGGCGACTGTGATGTTCGCGCGGGCCTCGGACTCTTCGGCCGCCTGCCGGGCCTTGCGTTCGGCTTCGGCCTGGGCGCGCTTCTCGGCAAGGGTGACGGCTCCCTGCCCCGTGCGCTGGGCTTCCTTGAGTTCGGCCAGCCGGGCGGCGGCCTTCTGCTCGGTCCATCCCTCGGATGCCCAGCCAAGGCCCTCTTCCTTGTCCTTCCCGGCGAGCTTGAATCTGAGTTTGAAATACCTGTCCGGCCTGATCCCGTGCTTTCGGCTGGCGTGCTCAACGTATCTGACGCCGGGGAATTTCGTCTTGTGGCGCGTCCTGTGGTCGTTTTGGGCCATTCTATCCCCCTTCCCTTTCGGCCGATCCTGGGTCCATTTCTGGGCCCGCTCTGGGCCCGCTTTTTCGGGTGAAACGGCGTTATTTCGGATGACGTTGGATGGACAGGAAATAGCCACAAAACCCTTGCCAGTCAACGATTCCAGGGATACTAAATGACGCATGATGACGCCAGAACAAAAGAACTACGAATCCGTAGGCCGCAGGTTCAAATCCTGCCGGGCGCACCAAAGATGACAGGGGGTTAGGCCAAAAGCCTGACCCCCTTCTTCGTTGTGCGCTCGGTTTTCTCCCCACTCTCTCCCCATAGAGTGTCTGGCGAGGCCGTTTGGAGCCGCCCCCGGGTGTCTTCCTTAGAAGCGCCTCGGCAGAAGCCTGCCCACTCATCAGCCCGTTTAAATGGTCGATTCTGGCTGTTAAAAAAACTCGCTGGCTGGGCGCAGGGAGAGAGCCAAGCCCGAAGGGTATTTTCCATACGTGAGGGTCTGGCTTTTTCCCTGCAACGCAGCCAGCGAGATATTCTCAACTGGCTGTCATGCCTTCGGGAATGCAGTCGGCCCGTCTCCGGGTGATGGAGGCAGGCCGGAATCGCGTTGTAGGGGCTGCGGACCATGAACGTCCCGTCCGGGAATACCGGGGCACTTCCGCACGTTCCTGACGGGGGGCGACAACGCCTGCCACCGCGCGGCCGGGGCCTGCCATGGTCATCATTGCGTCCACTGTCATCGCGAAGCGATGGTCCTGGGCGGCCCGGCGGTGATCCCCGCCTTGCCGTCCTTGACCGGCTGCCCTCTGCGGCGCTACTGCCTTACCATGTTTATTTCTTTGGTTTCCGCACATCCTCGGGCGGGCGTTGCTCTTGTGCGTTCACGATCATTCCGGCATCCGCGAAGATGGAGGAACGTGTCATGATCAGGTCATTCGGTGCGATCGTTCTTGCGTTTCTTTTCCTGGTGGCGCTGCAATGCGGGGATTCGCATGCTCGCATGAAGGGGGCGGAACTCTGCAGGATGCTGAAAAAGCCAAAGAACAGCGAGCCGTACATTTGCGCAACATATTATATTTCAGGTGTTGCCGAAGCGATGCAGAACGTGTTCATTTCTATGCCTGAGAACACGAAGCGATTCGATGTCGTTCTTGCAGTGGAGCGCCATCTGAAACAATCTCCCGAAGATTGCAGATACAATGCGGACACGATCGTGAGGCATGCGCTCGTGAAGAGCTTCCCGCTGCAGAGACGCTAGGACTTGCCGCGCCGGGACGGTAGTTGGCCGCGTGAAGCCTCCGGCCGGAATCCCCCACCCCTTCGGGAGCCCCCTCATCCGTCGCGCCGGGTGTAACCATCCGTCGCGCATCGCGGTCTCTCTTGGTGATTCCGCTGGACAGTCAACCAAGAGGTACGGATCATGAAAAGAGCCATCACCCTGCTCACCGAGGCCGCAGTCTACGGATACATCGCCACCGCCCTGGCCCTGACGGCCTTCGAGGGCTTCTACTGAGCCGCCGCAGGGCCCAAGACCACTGGTTTCCTTCGCAAGCGGATCAGGCTATGGAAGGGCGGCCGCCCGCCGGGCGGCGGCCCTCCGGGCCTTCCCCGCGACCCGGCCCCACGCCGGACGCCCCGCTTCCACGGGGACACACCAAGGAGACCGCTCCATGCCGCGTCCGTTCGAGCACCTCAGCCAGATGTTCCAGGCGGCCCTGGACAGGGTCGATCCCTACAAGATGATCGTGAACCACGTGCGCCTGGAGGGCTCCAGGCTCCTGGTTTCGTTCGAGGACGAGCGCCACGAGGTGGACCTGGACCGCTTCGAGCGCGTGCTCGTGCTGGGCGCGGGCAAGGCCTCGGCGCGCATGGGCAAGGCCCTGGAGGACATCCTGGGCGACAGGATCGACTCCGGGCTCCTCTCCGTGAAATACGGACACGCCGAGCCCCTGAAGCACATCGAGGTGGTGGAGTCGGGCCATCCCACCCCCGATGAACAGGGCGTGGGCGCGGCCCAGCGCATCGCGGACCTGGTGCGCGCCGCCGACGCCAGGACCCTGGTGCTCAACCTCGTCTCGGGGGGCGGCTCTGCCCTGCTGCCCTGCCCCATCTCCCTGGATCTCCCCGAAGGCCCCCTGCGCCTCACCCTGGAGGACAAGCAGAACATGACCCGTGCCCTCCTGGCCTGCGGGGCGGACATCGGCGAGATCAACTGCATCCGCAAGCACATCTCCGCCGTGAAGGGCGGCAGGCTCCTCAAGCTCATGGCCCCGGCGCGCAGCCTCAATTTCATCCTCTCCGACGTGGTGGGCGACCGCCTGGACACCATCGCCTCGGGCCTCACCAGCCACGACGAGACCACCTTCGAAGAGGCCATGGCCATCATCGAGAAGTACCAGCTCCAGGACAAGGCCCCGGCCAACGTGCTGCGCACCCTGGAGCTGGGCGTGCAGGGCCGCATCGAGGAGACCACCAAACCCGGCGACCCGGCCACGGAGCTGGCCTCCAACATTCTCATCGGCTCCAACCAGGCGGCGCTCACCGCAGCCTGCGAAACGGCCCGCGCCCTGGGCTACAACACGGCCGCCCTCACCTGCGCCCTCACCGGCGAATCGCGCGAGGCGGCCAAGTTCCTCTGGGGCATCGCCAAGGACGTGCGAAAAACCGAACTGCTGGTGAAGAAGCCCGCCTGCATCATCGCCGGGGGCGAAACGGTGGTCACCCTCAAGGGCGAGGGCAAGGGCGGTCGCAACCAGGAGATGGCCCTGGCCTTCCTGGCCGAGCTGGCCCGCGACGAGCTCAAGGGGGCCGACGTCTTCTTCCTCTCCGCCTCCACCGACGGCACCGACGGCCCCACCGACGCGGCAGGGGCCTTCGCCTCGGCGGAGCTGGTGGAGATGGCTCACGCGGCCGGCCTCTCCATCAACGCCTCGCTGCGCGACAACGACTCCTACCACTTCTTCGAACGCATCGGGCACCTGCTCAAGACCGGCCCCACAATGACCAACGTCTGCGACCTGCACATGGTGATCGTCTCGCCCTAGCAGGCCAGGCCACTGCCCGCAGGCTCCGGCCCGCACCGCCCGCGGGGAAGGGAAAAATGTGGGTCTGAAGGGCACCCCTTCTCTTCCCCCCCCCCGCTATCCTTTCCGTCCGCCTCCTGCGCCGACCGCCCCCCTCTTGCGGGCGGGACGGTTTCCGGGCATTTTCCAAACATGGCAAACCCCGGCGCTCCCGCACGCACGCGGCGCGGCAAGCCCCCCTTCGACGAGGGGGATGCCCTGCGCAGTCTCGGCAAGGGCCTCTTCACCGTGGACCGCGACCTGCGGCCCGTCTCCGCCAACCCCAGCGCGGCCCGGATCCTGGGCTTGGAGTCGCCCCCGGGCCAGACGCCGCCGGAGCTGCTGCCGCTCCTGCGCGACTGCCTGGAGGAAGAGCGCCGCACCGCCCGCGTCCTGGAGGCCGGGGGACGCCGCCTGGCGGCCCAGGCCTGGCCCATCGTGCGCGACGGGGCCATCGTGGGCGCGGCCCTGCTCCTGGACGACGCCCTGCCCGAGGGCTCGCTGCCCGTGCCCGAAATCCAATTGCGCGCCGTGCTCGATTCGGTCTCCGAGGGCATCTGGATCTGCGACGGCAGCGGCGTGATTCTGGACATCAACCGGGAATCCCAGCGGCTCAACTCCGTGGAGGCCTCCGACTACGTGGGCCGCAGCATCCGCTGCATCCTGGACGAGGGGCTGGTGGACCACTCGGTCACCCTGGATGTGCTGCGCCACAAGCGCCAGTCCAGCATCATCCAGCGCATCACCAAGACGGGCAAGCAGCTCCTGGTGACGGGCTCGCCGGTGTTCGGCCCGGACGGTTCCATCGCCATGGTGGTGGTCAACGAGCGCGACGTGACGGAATTGAACGCCCTGCGTGAGGGGCTCCAGAACGCGCGCAAGGTGGAGGAGCGCTACCGCCACGAACTGGCGGAGCTCTCCATGCTGGAGCTGCGCCAGAAGGACGTGGTGGCCGAAAGCCCCTCCATGCGTCACTGCCTGCACGCCCTCTTGAAGCTCGCGCACATGGACGCCTCGCGCATCCTCATCCTGGGGGAGTCCGGCACGGGCAAAGGGCTCCTGGCCAAGTTCGTGCATCAGCACAGCCCCCGGGCCAAGAAGCCCTTCATCCCCATCAACTGCCCGGCCGTGCCGGAAAACCTCTTCGAGGCCGAGCTCTTCGGCTACGAGAAGGGGGCCTTCACAGGGGCGCTCAAGCAGGGCAAGGCCGGGCTCATCGAGCTGGCCCGGGGCGGCACGCTCTTCCTGGACGAGGTGGGCGACATCCCGCTCTCGGTGCAGGCCAAGCTCCTCAAGTACCTGGACGACCACGAGCTGCGACGCCTGGGCGGGGCGGAGTCCAAGGTGGTGGAGTGCGGCGTGGTGGCGGCCACAAACTGCGACCTGGAGCGCCTGGTGGACCAGAAGCGCTTCCGGAAGGACCTCTTCTTCCGGCTCAACACCTTCATCGTGCGCATCGCTCCGCTGCGGGAGCGCCGGGAAGACATCTTCGGGCTGGCGGAGTTCTACCTGGCGGCCTGCAACGCGCGCTACGCCAAGGCCAAGCGGCTCACGCCCAAGGCCATGCGCCTGCTGGAGACCCACGACTATCCGGGCAACGTGCGCGAACTGGTGGGCATCATCCAGAAGGCCTTCGTGATGAGCGAGGGCGACGACCTCACCGAGGCCGTGCAGGAGGCCCTGGGTCCTGGCGGCGGAGCGCTGGGAGAGGCCCAGCCGCGGGGGCTTGCCGAATCCGCAGACCAGGCCAGTGCGCGGGCGCTGCGCCAGGCGGCCGCGCGCTGCCGCACCACGCGGGAGATGGCGACGCTTCTGGGGGTGAGCCAGTCCACGGTGGTGCGCAAGCTGGCCCGGTACGGCATCAAGCCCGGCCGATTCATTTCTGAATCATGACCGGGCTTCAATAACGAATCAGACGGGTGAGAGTTCATTGGTCAAGTGTCAGTGCCTGCGAGCCCTTGCCGCACATGGCGCGAACGGCGGACCCCCCGGTTTGTTCCGGAAGGATTTGATTTGGAAATTGTCAATTTCGTCAAAGGAGCTTGATTCATTTTTGAACAATTCTTATTGCCCCGTAAATATTAATGTTTTGTTAAAAGTTGATTCGCTTTTGAATCAATCGAGTGTGACGCTTTTTGAAAATGCTTAGTTAATATTCTGAAATAAAAGCATTAATTCCTCTGGCACGTCCTGGCTTGCTTCTTGCTCATCCAGCTTGGCATTTTCGTCAACGGCGGGGCGCGAGCCCGACCCATCAACCCCGTGCGAGAGGACACCCTGTGGCACAGCACACCGACAAGACCCAAGAGCTCCTGGCACTGCGCGACCGCTACATCCCCAAAGGTCCCTTCAACGTAACCCGCTTCCTGGCCGCCAAAGCCTCCGGCGCCATGATCACCGACGTGGACGGGCGCGAACTCATCGACTTCGCGGGCGGCATCGGCGTGGTCAACGTGGGCCACTGCCATCCCAAGGTTTCAGCCGCCGTGAAGGACCAGGCCGACACGTACATCCACACCTGCTTCCACATCGTGATGTACGAGCCCTACATCCGTCTGGCCGAGAAGCTCTGCTCCCTGGCCCCCGGGGATTTCGAGAAGATGGCCATCCTGGCCAACTCCGGGGCCGAGGCCGTGGAGAACGCGGTGAAGATCGCGCGCAGCCACACCAAGCGCCAGGGCGTGATCGTCTTCGAGGGCGGCTTCCACGGGCGCACCCTGCTCACCATGAGCATGACCAGCAAGGTGAAGCCCTACAAGTTCGGCTTCGGCCCCTTCGCCCCCGAAGTCTACCGCATGCCCTACGCCTACTGCTACCGCTGCCCCATCGGCCTCGACCGCAAGACCTGCGATGCGGCCTGCGCGGACCTCCTGAATGATTTCTTCATCGGGCACGCCGCCGCCGAGTCCGTCGCCTGCCTTGTGGCCGAACCCGTGCTGGGCGAGGGCGGCTTCGTCACCCCGCCCACCCGCTACTTCGAGAAGCTTTCCGCCATCTGCCGCGCCAACGGCATCGTCTACGTGGCCGACGAGGTGCAGACCGGCTTCGGACGCACCGGCGAATACTTCGCCATGACCCACCACGGCGTGGCGGCGGATCTGGTCACCGTGGCCAAGTCCATGGGCGGCGGCATGCCCATCTCCGGCGTGGTGGGCCGCGCCGAGATCATGGACGCGCCCCAGATCGGGGGCACCGGCGGCACCTACGGCGGCAACCCCGTCTCCTGCCGCGCGGCCCTGGCCGTTCTGGAGGTCTTCGAGGAAGAGAAGCTCCTGGAGCGCGCCCGCACCTTGGGGGCCACCCTCCAGGCTCGCTTCGCGCAGTGGATGGAACGCTACGAGATCATCGGCGAGGAACGCGGCCTGGGGCCCATGCGCGCCCTGGAACTGGTGACCGACCGCGAAAAGAAGACCCCGGCCATGGCCCAGGCCAAGGCGCTGGTGAAATACTGCGTGGACAGGGGGCTTCTGCTCCTCTCCTGCGGCACACACGGCAACGTCATCAGGACGCTCATGCCCCTGGTGATCACCGACGAGCAGCTCGAACGCGGCCTGGCCATCCTGGAAGAGGGCTTCCAGGAGATCGCCAAGGGCCGCCTGTAGGCGCTCTCCAAAAGGCTAAGGAACCAGGCAAACGCGCGACAACCCACAACGAAGGGAGTTGAGCATGAACACGGCGTCTTTCGGCAGAAAACTCACCGGACTCCTCGCGGCGGCGCTCCTCACCGCCGGTCTCTCCACCCAGGCCCTGGCCCAGAAGAGCATCAAGATCGGCAACGTCGAACCCCTCTCCGGCCCCTCGGCCTCGGTGGGCGTGCAGGGCAAGCAGGCCCGCGAGATGGCCGTCGAGGAAATCAACGCCGCAGGCGGCATCAAGAGCCTGGGCGGGGCCAAGCTGGAGCTGGTCTACGCCGACTCCAAGAGCGACCCCACCGTGGGCGTTTCAGAGACCGAGCGCCTGATCAACACCGAAAAGGTGAACATCATGACCGGCTGCTGGAACTCGGCCGTCACCTACCCCGCCACCCAGACCGCCGAGCGCTACGGCATCCCCTTCGTGGTTCCCGTTGCCGTGCGCGACACCATCACCGAGCGCGGCTTCAAGTACGTCTTCCGCATCGCCGCCAAGGACTCCTGGTGGGTGCGCGACCAGTTCCGCTTCCTCAAGGACATCCAGGAGGAAACCGGCCAGAAGATGAAGACCATCGCCTTCGTCTTCGAGAACGGCGACTGGGGCACCGGCTTCGCCGAGAAGTGGCGCGACCTGGCCAAGAAGGAAGGCTACCAGATCGTCCTGGACGAGCCCTACCCCTCCACCGCCACCGATCTCACCCCCGTGGTCACCAAGCTGAAAAGCGCCAACCCCGACGTGGTGATGCTCGTCTCCAACGCCTCCGACGCCATCCTGCTCACCAACACCATGGCCGAGATGAAGCTCAAGCCCAAGGCCATCATCGCCTCCGGCGGCGGCCATGCCGACCCCAAGTTCCTTGAGAACGTGGCCAAGAACGGCCTCTACCTCTTCGACGAGGTGGAGTGGAACACCGACGTGAACAAGCCCGGCGCCAAGGCCACCAACGAGAAGTTCAAGAAGAAGTACGGCTACGACCTCACCGGCGAGTCCGTTGACGCCTACGCCGCCATGTACGTGATCGCCGACGCCCTGGAACGCGCCGCCTCCACCGACCCCAAGAAGGTCCGCGACGCCCTGGCCGCCACCAAGCTCACCACCGGCCCGGCCATGATCGTCTCCTACGACGGCGTGGAGTTCGACGAGAACGGCCAGAACAAGAACGCCGGCATCGTCATCGTCCAGGTGGCCGAGATCGACGGCAAGCTCGACCGCGTCACCGTGTGGCCCAAGGCCGCCCGCCGCGCCGGGTACACCCCGGTGTTCCCCGCCAACAAGTAGCCCGACCGTTCAACGCCCCCCGGGACGCCCGCGCGCCCCGGGGGGCATCACTCCCGGAGACGACCAATGACCGCTGTGATCCAAGCGGTGCTCAACGGCGCCATGATGGGGGCCATGTACGGGCTTACGGCCCTGGGCCTCACCCTGATCTTCGGGGTGATGAAGGTGGTGAACTTCGCCCACGGCTCCCTGCTCATGGTGGGCATGTTCAGCGCCTACTGGCTGATCAAGCTCACGGGCATGCACCCCTATCTGGCGCTCCTCGTGGTGCCCCCCCTGCTCTATTTCTTCGGCTATTACATGCAGGACCTGCTCATCAAGCCCGTGTTCCGGGCCGAGCGCCAGGTCCGCGAACCGCTCACGGTGATCATCGTCACCACGGGCGTCTGGTACGTGCTGGACAACCTGGCCCTCATGCTCTTCGGCGCGGAATACCGCACCGTGCGCACGGCCATCACCGGCACGAGCTTCACCCTGGGAGACATCATCGTCTCCATCCCCAAATTTTCGGGCTTCGTGATCTCCATCCTCACGGCCGTGGGGCTGGCGCTCTTCATGAAGAAGACCCGCACCGGCAAGGCCCTCCAGGCCACCAGCCTGGACCGCGAGGCCGCCAACCTCATGGGCATCGACCAGTACCGCATCTACAACCACGCCTTCGGCATCGGCACGGCCATCGCGGGCATCGCCGGATGCGTGATCATCCCCTTCTACTACGTCTACCCCTCCGTGGGCGTGGTCTTCGACATCCGGGCCTTCATCATCGTGGTGCTGGGCGGCCTGGGCAGCATTCAGGGGGCCATGATCGGCGGCGTGATCGTGGGGCTCATCGAGTCGGTGTTCTCCCAGTTCATGCCCTCCACCTGGACCGAGGCCATCATCTACGCCATCTTCCTGGTGATCCTCTTCGTGAAACCTTCCGGCTTATTCGGCCACAAACAGGACTGGTAGGAGGTGACCATCGTGAGCCGGAAACAACTGGACGCCGTCCTCCTGGCCCTTGCCGCCCTGGTCAGCTTCGGGCTGCCCCTGGTGGTGCAGAGCCCCACATACCTGCAGATCCTCATCCTGCTCTTCTTCTACGCCTACCTCACCACGGCCTGGAACCTGGTGGGCGGCTTCGCGGGCGTTCTGCCCATGGGGCACGCCGTGTTCGTGGGCATCGGGGCCTACACCTCCACAGTGCTCACGCTCCAGTACGGCATCTCGCCCTGGATCGGCATGCTCGTGGGCGGGGTGATCGCCGCGCTGGTGGGAGTGCTCATCGGCAAGCCCACCTTCCGCATGCGCGGGGCCTACTTCGCCCTGTGCACCATCGCCTTCGCGGAAGGCTTCCGCGTGATGATCGAGAACATCGACATGCTGGGGCCCATCAAGCTCAACGGTCCCCGGGGGCTGCTCATCCCCCTCAAGGGCGACTCCTTCTGGAACTACCAGTTCATGCACAAGGAGCCCTACTACTACATCATCCTGGTGATGCTCGTGCTGGTGCTTGCCCTCACGTGGTTCATCTCCCGCTCGCGCATGGGCTACTACCTGGCCGCCGGCGGCGAGGAGCCCGAGGCCGCCGAGGCCCTGGGCATCAACGTGGCGCGCTACAAGCTCATGGCCATGGCCCTGAGCTGCTTCCTCACGGCCCTGGCGGGCACCTTCTACGCCCAGCTCATGCTCTACTTCTACCCCAAGGGGCTCCTGGGCCTGGACCTCTCCTTCGAGATCGCCTTCATCGCCCTCATCGGCGGGCGCGGCACCATCGCCGGACCGCTCATCGGCGCGCTGGCCCTGCGGCCCCTCAACGAGTTCACCCGCATCTACCTCTCGGACCAGCTCCCGGGCCTGCATCTGGTGATCTTCGGGACCATCCTGATCCTCGTCATGCTCTACCAGCCCAAGGGGCTCACCCCCACCCTGGCCAGGCTCTACGACAGGCTGGCCGCCAAGATCACCAAGCCCGAAGCCGCCGGGCAGGGAGGCGCGCGATGAACATCCTGGACGTCAAGGGAGTCACCAAGCGGTTCGGCGGCCTCACCGCCGTGCACGACCTGGACCTGCACATCGCCCCGGGCGAGATCCTGGGGCTCATCGGGCCCAACGGCGCGGGCAAGTCCACCCTGTTCAACTGCGTGGCCGGGGTGTTTCCGCCCACTCAGGGGGACATCCTCTTCAACGGCGCCTCCATCGCGGGCAAGAAGCCCTGGGACCTCTGCGACCTGGGCCTTGCCCGCACCTTCCAGATCGTGAAGCCCTTCGGCGCAAAGACCGTGCTCTACAACGTGATGGTCGGGGCCTTCCTGCGCGAGCGCTCCACCGCCCGCGCCCGGGACCGCGCCATGCACGTGCTGGAGACCCTGCTCCTGGACCACCGCGCCCACCAGCTGGCCGGCAACCTGACCATCGCCGACCGCAAGCGCCTGGAGATCGCCAAGGCCCTGGCCACCGACCCCAAGCTCCTGCTCCTGGACGAGGTGATGGCCGGGCTGCGCCCCACCGAGGTGGACGACATGATCGCCATCATCAAGAACCTGCGCGACAAGGGGGTCACGGTGTTCGTCATCGAGCACATCATGCGCGCCGTGATGGCCCTCTCGGACCGGGTGGTGGTCATCCAGTTCGGGGAGAAGATCGCCGAGGGCAAGCCCGAGGACGTGACCCGCGACGAGAACGTCATCAAGGCCTATCTCGGGAGGGAATATGACGCTGCTTAAGGTGGAGAACATCGACGTCTACTACGGGGACGTGCAGGTGGTCCACGATCTCTCCCTGGAGGTGCACGAGGGCGAGGTGGTGTCCATCATCGGTGGCAACGGCGCGGGCAAGTCCACGCTGCTCAAGGCCCTTTCGGGCCTCGTGCCCCCGCGCGCCGGGGCCATCACCTTCCGGGGCGAGCGCATCGAGGCCATGCCCCCGGAGAAGATCGTGGAGCGCGGAATCGTCCACGTGCCCGAGGGGCGCAGGCTCTTCTCGCTCATGAGCGTTGCCGACAACCTGGAGATCGGGGCCTACAACAAGCGCGCCTTCAAGCTGCGCGACAAAACCCTGCGCCAGGTCTACGACCTGCTCCCCCGCCTCCTGGAGCGGCGCGAACAGATGGCCATGACCCTCTCGGGCGGCGAACAGCAGATGGTGGCCATCGGCCGGGGCCTCATGGCCCTGCCGGGGCTGCTCATGCTGGACGAGCCCTCCCTGGGCCTGGCCCCCATCCTGGTGAAGTCCATCTTCGAGACCCTGCGCAGGATCGCCGACACGGGCACCACCGTGCTCCTCGTGGAGCAGGACGTGCACCACAGCCTGAGCCTCTCCGACAGAGGCTACGTGCTGGAGCACGGCCGCGTGGCCCTGGAGGGCGCCGCCAAGGAACTCATCGACAACAAGCACATCAAGTCGGCCTACCTGGGCATGTAGGAGCGAACATGCACGGATTCCACAACCGCATCCTTACCGTGGACCTCACCCGGCGCGCCTTCGCCGTGGAACCCACGAGCGACGAGGTGCTGGAGGCCTGCCTGGGCGGCAAGGGACTGGCCACACGCCTGCTCCTGGAGCGCAACCCCGCCGGGGCCGACCCCCTGGGGCCGGAGAACCGCCTGATCTTCGCGGCCGGCCCCCTCTGCGGCGGGGCCGCCTGGGGCGGCAGCCGCTATGGGGTTTTCACCAAGTCGCCCCTCACGGGCTTCTACGCCGAGTCCTACTCGGGCGGGCGCACCCCCGAGGCCCTGGACGCCGCCGGGTTCGACGCCGTGGTCCTGGAGGGCGCGGCCGACGCGCCCCTGGCCCTGCGCATCCATCCCGAGGGCTGCGAGTTCCACGACGCCTCCGGCCTCTGGGG
>NZ_JBZVFJ010000074.1:0-19105 GCF_058402725.1 Fundidesulfovibrio sp.
AGCTGCTGGGGGGTCACCTTGCCCTGGGGCAGGATGACCACGGAGGTGATGGGCGGTCCCACATAGGCGGCGTAGAGCGCGGCGGCGGCGGAGGTGTCGCCGGTGGAAGCGCAGACGGTGAGCACCTGGTCCCAGTCGTTGGCGCGCACGAGGTGCTTGAGGTAGCTGAAGGCGCAGGCCATGCCCCTGTCCTTGAAAGAGGCGGAGGGGTTCTGGCCGTCGTTCTTGAAGGCCATGGGCACGCCCAGGATCTTGGAGAGCGCGGGGCTGGCCTCGATGATGGGGGTGTTGCCCTCGCCCAGGTAGACGATGTCCTGGGGCTCCAGGATGGGGGCCATGAGCTCGTAGAAGCGGAAGATGCCGCGCAACGGGGTGTTCTTGCTGGCGGCGCGTTTGTCGAAGAGCGACTTCCAGTAGACCGGGGGGTTCTCGGCCAGGGAGTCGAACCAGTCGTCCTCGAGAAGGAACACGCCCCCGCACTTGGGGCAGGTGTAGTGGAGCGCGCCGATGTCGAAGCGCTCCTGGCAGCCGAGGCAGAAGTATTCCATCTTGCCGCGGTAGGAGGGGAAATCGTTGGGGATCATGCTGTGTCCTCGCAGAATGGAAGGGTCCGTTCGACGGCGCGCACTCTACCCAAGCCGGGGCTAAAAGCCAAGGGCGGCCACGGCCTGTCTGGCGGCTGGCCAGGCGGCGCGGGCAGCGAGGCCCACCATGGCTCCGCCCAGGCCGATCTTCACCACGAAGCCCAGCACCCGGCCCCACATGGCCCCGCGCGCGGCGTGCCACGCCTCGGGGGAGGGTCGGCCGTGCATGCGCTCGAACACGTAGCAGCCCACGTAGGCCCCGCCCACCGCGCCCAGGAGCGCGCCGAACCCGAAGAGGAACGGGGCGAAGAAGATGGCCCCGGCGATGGCCCCGATGAAGGCCCCCAGGTTGCCCTTGTTGGTGCCGCCGTACTTCTTGGCCCCGTAGAACTGGGCCCCGAACTCCAGGGCCTCGCCCAGGACAGCCATGGCGATGAGCGGCGCGTAGTAGCCCCAGCCCAGGTTCAGGGAGGGGTGCGTGAAGTCCCACAGCCAGGCCAGGGCCAGGATCACCCAGTTGGCGGGCAGGCCCAGGACGTTGAGCGAGAGAACGCCCAGAAGCAGCAGGATGTAGAGGATGGACCAGACGTATTCCATGCGATGGTTTCCTTGAATGAGTGTGGGACGTGGAGTGCGATGCGCCCCGGTCGGCCGGGGCGATCTCCTCGAGGGCAGTGCGGGAAAGGCCCCGGGGAGGGAGTCCGGACTATTTCGCCAGCTTCACGAGGGCGGCGAGATTGGGGCTGAACATGGCGATGGCCGCGATGGCCAGGCCGATGAGCACCTTGATCTGCACGTCGAGGCGTTTGAGGTCGCCCCGCAGGCTGGCGGTCTCCTCGCGCAGTTCGCCGCGCAGCTTGGCCGACTCTTCTCGCAGTTCGCCGCGAAGCATGGTCGATTCCTCGCGCAGTTCGCCGCGCAGCCTGGCCGACTCTTCCAGAAGTTCGCCGCGCAGCTTGGCGAACTCGGCCTTGGTCTCTCCCTCGAGCCGCTGGAACTCGGCCTTGGTTTCGCCTTCCAGGCGCTGGATGTCGGCCCTGGTCGCACCTTCCAGACGCTGGATGTCGGCCCTGGTCGCGCCTTCCAGGCGCTGGATGTCGGTTTTGGTCACGCCTTCCAGCCTGGCCAGGTCCGCCTTGGTGGCCACCTCGGCGAGCAGGGAGACCATGACGCGCGAATCCGTGGTCTGGAACGCCTCGACGAGTGGTTTGGCCTTCTCCTCGCCGAATGCCACCTCAATGGCCTTGATCTGCTCGAATGTCAGCATAGGCCTTCCATGCACACGACACACGGGGAAGTCAACCGCCCGGAGCTCACCGGGCGTTCTGCTCCTTGCCGCGCAGGTCCACCACGCGCACGGCCTTGCCCTCGCTCTTGGGCAGGGAGTTGGGCTCCACCAGGTCCACCTTGGGCGTCACGAGAATCTCGTCGCGCAGGCGGTGGGCGATGCGGTCGCGCAGGGCGGCCAGGGCGCGCATGTCTTCCACGAAGAATTCCTCGCGCACTTCGGCCTTCACGCGGATCTGGTCGATGTGCCCCTCGCGGGTGAGCTCGATGAGGTAGTTCTGGCCCACCTCGGGCAGGGACATGAGCACCTGCTCGATCTGGATGGGGTAGATGTTCACGCCCTTGATGATGATCAGGTCGTCGGAGCGGCCGGTGATGCGGTCGATGCGCAGGTGCTCGCGGCCGCAGGGGCAGGGTCCGGGCAGCGCGCGGCTGAGGTCGCGGGTGCGGTAGCGCACGATGGGCATGCCCTCGCGGCAAAGGGTGGTGAGCACCAACTCGCCCACCTGCCCGGGCTGGGCGGGCTCCAGGGTGACGGGATCGATCACCTCGCAGAGGTAGGCGTCCTCCCAGAGGTGCATGCCGTTCTGCTCCCGGCACTCGAAGGCCACGCCTGGGCCGTTCATCTCGGAGAGGCCGTAGGAGTTGAAGGCCTTGAAGCCGAAGATGTCCTCCAGACGGCGGCGGGTCTCCTCGGAGTAGGGCTCGGCCCCCACCAGGGCGATGCGCAGGCCCAGGGAGCGCGGATCGAGCCCCTGGCGCGCCAGGTAGTCGGCCAGGTAGAGGGCGTAGGAGGGGATGATGTGCAGGGCCGTGACGCGGAAGTCCTGGATGAGCTTCACCTGGCGCTGTGTGTTGCCCGCGCCCATGGGGATGGCCATGCAGCCCAGCAGTTCCGCGCCGTAGTGCATGCCCAGGCCGCCGGTGAAGAGGCCGTAGCTGGTGGTGTTCTGGAACACGTCGGCGGGGGTCATGCCCACCATGCGCATGCAGCGCGCCACCAGGGAGGACCACCAGCGCACGTCGGAGGCCGTGTGGTAGACCACGGTGGGCGTGCCCGTGGTGCCGGACGACACGTGCAGGCGCACCATCTGGTCGGCAGGCACGGTGTTCAGGCCGTCGGGGTAGGATTCGCGCAGGTCCTGCTTGGTGGTGAAGGGCAGGCGGCGCAGGTCGTCCAGGCTCTTGATGTCCTCGGGCGTGACGCCGTGCTCCCTGAATTTGCGGGCGTAAAGCCTGGAGCGGGCGGCGCGCTCGCAGGTGGTGCGCAGCCGGGAAAGCTGAAGGCGGGAGATGTCGTCACGGGCGAGGAATTCGGCCGGATCGTAGCGCATGCGCCCTCCTGAAGGCGTGTTCCCCGCCTCAGCCGCCGTATTCGGAGGGCGGGGGGATGTCCGTGGGGTTCTCGAACGACGTGGATTCCTTGAAGAAACGAAGCTTGACCATGCCGGTGGGGCCGTTGCGCTGCTTGCCGATGATGATTTCGGCCACGTTGTCGTCTGGGGTGAGCTCGTCCTTCTTCTTGTAGGCGGCCTCGCGGTAGAGGAAGATGATCACGTCGGCGTCCTGCTCGATGGCGCCGGATTCGCGCAGGTCGCTCATCATGGGGCGCTTGTCGCTGCGCTCCTCCACCTTGCGGTTGAGCTGCGAGAGGGCGATGACGGGCACGTGGAGTTCCTTGGCCAGGGCCTTGAGGCTGCGCGAGATGTCGGAGATCTCCTGCTCGCGCGAGTCCACGCGCCGGGCGGAGCGCATGAGCTGGAGGTAGTCCACCACCACGAGGCCCAGGCCGTGTTCGGCCTTGAGGCGCCGGCAGCGCGAGCGCACCTCCATGGTGGTGAGCGCGGGGGTGTCGTCCACGAAGATGGGCGCGGGCGAAAGCGCGTTGGCGGATTCGTAGAGGCGCGCCCAGTCGTTGTCGTCCAGGCGTCCGCGCCGCAGCTTGGAGAGGTCCACCTTGCCCCAGCAGCAGAGCATGCGCATCATGATCTGCTCCTTGCTCATTTCCAGGGAGAAGACGGCGGTGGGCACGGTGTACATGCAGGCGGCGCGCATGGCCAGGTTCATGGCGAAGGCGGTCTTGCCCATGGAGGGACGCCCGGCGATGATGATCAGGTCCGAGGGCTGGAGTCCGGCGGTGTATTCGTCGAAGGTGTAGTAGCCCGTGGGCACGCCGGTGACCATCTCCTTGTTTTCCACGCGCTTGGCCAACTGCACGAACACCTCGTCCACGAGGGTCTTGCTGGAGGTGAGCACGCCGGACTTCTTGGAGTCGGAGATGGCGAAGACGGCCTGTTCGGAGGCGTCGAGGAGGGCGTCTGTCTCTTCCGCGCCCTCGAAGACCTTTTCGATGATGTCCGAGGCCGTGGAGATGAGGCGGCGCTTCACGGACTTGTCGCGCACGATGCGGGCGTGGTGCACCGCGTTGGAGGCGCTCACCGTGGCGGAGGCCAGTTCGGCCAGGTAGACGGGGCCGCCCACCTCGTCGAGCCTGCCCATGCGGGTCAGCTCTTCGGCGAGGGTGACCAGGTCCACGGCGACGCTCTTGCGGCCGAGTTCCAGGCAGCCCTGATAGATGGCGCGATGGACGGGGGAGTAGAAGTCGTCCTCGCCCAGGATGTCGATGACTTCGTGGAGGATCGAATTCTTGATGAGGATGCCGCCCAGCACCGACTGCTCGGCCTCCGGGCTGTGCGGCGGGACCCGGCGGATCAGGTCGTCGGCGACCCGCTCCAAAGTCTGCGGGGCGAGCTGGCCGTCCTGCCCGCCCGCCCCGCCTCGGGTTCTACGCTTCGGCTTCGGCTGACGTGTTTCCACTGTCTTCCGCAGGCTGTTCGGCGTCCATGAGCTTTTCGCCCTGGCGGCAGACCATCACGCGGATGGCCCCGATGACGCCCGCGTGGAGCTTCACCGGCACTTCGTGCACGCCCAGGGTGCGGATGGCGTCCTCAAGCACGATCTTCTTGCGGTCGACCATGATGCCCTGGGCTTCGAGGCCGTCGGCGATCATGGAGGAGGTGACGGAGCCGTAAAGCTTGTCGCCGTCGCCCACGCGCACCTCGATGGCCACGGTGGCGGCGGCCACTTTGGCGGCCAGGGTCTCCGCGTCGGAGCGCAGGCTGTCCATCTTGGCCTGGAGCTTGCGGCGCTCGGTCTCGAAGACTTTGAGGTTGGAGGGGGTGGCCAGCATGGCCAGGCCTTGGGGGACCAGGAAATTGCGGCCGTAGCCGGGCTTCACGGTGACGACTTCGCCCAGTTTGCCCAGGTTTTCCATGTCGGCGCGCAGGATGAGTTTCATGACAGCCATGGCTTTTCTCCTACTGCATCTTCTTCAGGTAGTCGGCGCTGTGGGTGGCCGTGTAGTAGAGAAGGGCCATCTGGCGGGCGCGCTTGATCTCGGTGGTCAGGCGGCGCTGGCACTTGGCGCAGGTGCCGGTGATGCGCCGGGCGATGATCTTGCCGCGTTCGGTGATGAAGTCGCGCAGGATGTCGGGGCGCTTGTAGTCCATGGGCAGGTTCTTGTTGGCGCAGAACCGGCAGAATTTCTTCTTGGGGGTGAATTTCTTCTTGAAGGACATGGTCTAGGCCTCCGGGGCGGCGGCGGGCTCGGCCTTGTCGGCCAGCTTCACCGTGACGAACTTGAAGATGCCGTCCGTGATGCGCACGATGCGCTCCAGCTCCGCGACGGTGGTCGGGGGAGCGGTGAACTCCATGCGGACGTACTGGCCGCGCACGTATTTGCGCACGGGGTACGCCAGGTCCTTGGTTCCCCAGTCGTCCACGGTCAGGATCGACCCTTTCTCGCGCTCGGTGATGGCGACCAAGCCGTCCACGAGGCTCTTCTTGCTCTCGGCGTTCAGCTCGGGGCTGAGCAGGAGCAGCAACTCGTACTTACGCATGCGTTTCCTCCTTTTGGTCCATGGCCCTTCCCCGCCGGGAAGAGCAAGGCGAACCGCAGTGGTTAGGTTGTTTGCCCGGCCGTGTCAAGGGCCTGAACCAATCCGGAGCGCAGGGCCGCGCACTCCGAGGCCGCCTCTTCCAGGGCGGCCAGACGGGCGGCCACGTCGGCCTCGAAGGGCGCGAGCACCTCTTCGAGGGCGTCGGCGGCCTGGTCCGTGCGTGCGCCCACCAGGCGCAGCACCTCCTCCTCCACGCGGCGCGCCCCTCGCGCCAGCGACTCCCGCAGCGAGCGCAGCAGGCGGGGACGCCCCACGGCCAACACGCTCCCCGCCAGGGCGGCCCCGGTTCCGGCCAGCAGCCCTCCCGTCACGTCCAGGACCACGCCCTGCACCGAGAGCACGAAGAGGCTCCCGGCCAGCACCATGACGCCGCCCATGGCCGCCTTGGGGTCCATGCGGGCCACGCGCAGCGGGTCCACGCGCACGGGGTCGTCCCCGGCGTCCAGGAAGACGTCCAGGGCGCGGGCCACGTCCGCGAGCACTTCCTCTCGCCTGGCGCCGGGCGGCGTGTTTCCTGCCGGGTCCTGCCCGGCCAGGGCGCGCAGGTCCCGGGCCAGGGCGGCCACTTCCAGGGCGAGGCGTTGGCTCAGGGCGGCCGCGCCCTCGCGCGCCTGGGATTCCACCTGGGTCTCCAGGGACTCCCGGAACGTGCGCTCCAGCCCCTCAAGGAGCGAAGGCACCGCCGAGGAGCGCCGGAAAAAGCCCAGCACGCTGCGCCGGAACATGCTGGCGAAGGAGAGCTCCAGTTCCAGGGCGGCCAGATACCCCTGCCCCGCGCGCTCGAAGCGCTGCCTGATGCGCCCTGCCAGGGCCTCAACCTCCAGGCGCGCGGCCGCGCGGGTCTGTCGGATGCGCTCACGCATGACCAGGGCGGCTTCACGGTCCGCCTCCACGCCCTGGGCAACGGCAAGTCCCGCCGCCTCCACGCCCTCCAGCACGGCCAGGCCGCCCCGGGCGAGGGAGGCCAGCTTGGCCCGGGCGTGCTCGCCCCCGGTGACCATTTCCCGGATGTGGCGACGCACGGCCTCCATGCCCGAAAGATCGGGCTGAACGGCCTCCAGGGCCGCCGAGACCACGAAAAGCGGCGCGCCCTCCAGGCCGCGCTCCCTGGCCAGCTCCAGCACGCGCTGGCGGTTCACCTGGAGCTGGCCCGGGGTTGCCAGGTCGGCCTGGGTGAGCACCAGGGCCACCTTGCGCCGCCAGCGCGAGGCGATGAGCCCGAGGAAGTCCCAGCTGGCGCGCGAATAGGGATTGAGCGAGGACAGGGCGTAGAACACCTGGTCGCAGCGGGGGATGAAGCGTTCGGTGATCTCCTGGTGACGGTCCACCACGGAGTCGATGCCCGGGGTGTCCACCACGGCCACGCCGTGCAGGATGGGGTGCGGCAGCTCCACGCGGGCGCTGAGCGGCCCTTCGTCCGTGCGCGAGCGCCCGGGTCCGTGCACGATCATGAGGATGCGGTCGGTGCAGGGGTCCGGGGCCACGTCGGAGACCTGCTCGCCCAGCAGGGCGTTGATGAAGCTCGACTTGCCCGCCTTCACCTCGCCTGCGGCCACGAAGAGGAATGGCTCGCCTGCGGCCTGGCGCAGGGATGCCGCGTCGCGGGCGTGGCCCTCACCGGCGCGGCGTCCGGCCAGGGCCTCCAGTTTTTCGAGAAGCCCGGCCACCCCCGCCCTGGCCGTGGCCAGGGCGGGGTCCAGCAGATGGGGGCCTGCCTGGGTCATCGGGGCAGGAAGTAGTCCAGGTCCAGGGGGCGGGCCGGGGCCTCCGGTTTTTTGGCGGCCGTATCGGAGGCCTGCTTCGCGCGGCGGCAGTCCTGCTCCTCCTTGGCCCAGGTGCGCGAGGAGATGCGCAGGGAGTTGCCCTTGGTGAAGGAGTCGTCGTTGCCGTCGTAAAACTGGAGGATGATGGACACGTCCCCGGCATGGGGATCGAGCAGGCTCCATTTCCAGATGCGCAGGTTGCCGAAGGCGTTGCCGCGCCACTGCTTGGGCTCGCCGTAGCGCTTCTTGAGCCCCGCCAGGATCTTGTCGTGGAATTCGCGGGAGGAGTCGGCGTAGTTCATCTTCACGCGCACCACCCGGCCTGGCTGGGCGCAGTTGCCGTAGGTGACGTAGCCCGAGCGGTAGCCCGGCAGGGGCTTCATGGCCTGGATGGTCAGGTAGGCCTGCTCCAGCTCGGGTTCGGCCATGCCGGGATCGAGCTTGTCGGCCAGCTCACGGACATTGCTGCCCAGGCGCACCCCCGCCAGTTCCGGGGGGGCGGCCAGGGCCGGTCCCGCGAGGCAGCACGCCAGCAGCAGGGACGCGAGGAGGGCGCGCACGGGGCTCACCCCTTGAAGCCGGCCACGGCCTGGGCCTGGTCGGCGAAGATGGGGAAGAGTTCGTTGTAGCCCGAAATCTCGAAGACCTCGCGCATGTAGTCCTTGATGTCGCACAGGTGGAGCATGCCCCCGCCGCGCTTGAGATGCTGGAAGGCCATGAGCAGCACGCGCAGACCGCTGGAGTTGATGTAGTCCACGCCTCCGAAATCCATGACCACCTTGGTCGCTCCGCCGGTCACGACGCCCATCACCTTGTCCTCGAGCTCCTTGGAGGAGCCTGAGTCGAGCCTCCCGTCGATCTTGAGCACGGTGACGGGGCCGGTGGTGGTCACGATCAATTCCATGATCTACTCCTGATTGGTCTTCTTGCGGATGAAGAGGATGTTGCGTCCGTTTTTGCGCTCGTAGGACAACTGGTCCATGGTCTTGCGCACGAAGTGGATGCCCAGGCCCCCGATGGGTCGCGCCTCCAGGGGCGCGTTCACGTCGGGCTCCGGGGCCTGCAGGGGGTTGAAGGGGTCGCCGTCGTCCTCCAGGATCATGTCCACCGCGTCGGGGCCGCGCTCCAGGACCAGCTCGATGCCGCAGGGCCGGTCGGGCGGCGAGGCGTAGGAGATGACGTTGGTGACCAGCTCGTCCAGAGCCAGCTGGATGTGGTAGGCCGTGCGCCCGGCCACGCCGCCACGCTCCAGGAAGGCCTCCACTTCGCAGCGCAGGCGTTCGAGTTCGTGCAGGTCGTTCCCGATGGAGAGCCGTAACCGCTCGCTCATGATTCCCATGGTTTTCCACGAAGACCGCCCGCTGTCAACGAGCCGGGGCGATTGACGCTTCCAAGCGGCGGCCCGGGGTGGTAGTCACCCCGTCCATGGACGCCAACCACACCGACGCCGCCAGCCGTTTCCTGGACAGCCTGCCCGAACTGCGCCCCGGCGAGCCCTTCCGCTTCGCCTGCCACCCGGACGTGCCCTGTTTCAACGCCTGCTGCTCCGACCTGGCGCTGATGCTCACGCCCTACGACGTGCTGCGCCTGCGCCGCCAGCTGGGTCTCTCCAGCCGGGACTTCATCGCCCGCCACGCCGTGATGGCCCAGGCCCCGGACACGGGCTTCCCCATGCTGCGCCTTGCCATGCGCGAGGACCTGCCCGGACTGCCCTGCCCCTTCGTCACCCAGGCGGGGTGCTCGGTCTACCCGGGCCGCCCGGGCGCGTGCCGCACCTACCCGCTGGGCCGCGCCACCAAGACCGGCCCCGACGGCGAGGTGGTGGCGCGTTTCTTCGTGGTGCAGGAGCCCCACTGCCGGGGCTTCGAGCAGGACCGGGACTGGACCTCCGCCTCCTGGCTCGACGACCAGGACCTGGCCGAATACAACCGCTCCAACGACCGCTACATGCTCCTCCTGGCCCACGCCCGCGACCGGGGGGCCGTGCTCAACCCCAAGCAGGCCAACACCGTGTTCCTGGCCGCCTACAACGTGGACGCCTTCCGCGACTTCCTGCGCGACACCCGCATGCTGGAGCGCCTGGAACTGGCCGACGAGGAGCGCCAGACCATCCTGGACGACGAGGAACGCCGCCTGCGCTTCGCCCTGGACTGGCTGGAGCTGGCCCTCTTCGGCGTGGAGACCAACCTGAGGAAGAAGGCCTGATGCGCCCCGCCCCGGCCCTGGCGGACAAGATCCTGCCCCTGGAGGCCCTGCTGGAGCGGCTGGCCCCCCTGCGGGCCGGGGGCGGCATCGTGTTCACCAACGGCTGCTTCGACCTGCTCCACCCGGGCCACGTGGACCTGCTGCACCGCGCACGGGAGCTGGGCCGCGTCCTGGTGCTGGGCCTCAACTCCGACGCCTCCGTGACGGGCCTCAAGGGGCCCTCGCGCCCGGTGACCCCCTTCGCCGACCGCGCCCTGGTGCTGGCGGGGCTGGCCAGCGTGGACTTCGTCACGGGCTTCGACGCCCCCACGCCCCTGGAGCTCATCGAGGCCGTGCTTCCCCACGTGCTGGTCAAGGGCGGGGATTGGCCCTTGGAGTCCATCGTGGGGCGCGAGGCCGTGGAGCGCGCGGGCGGCCGGGTGCTGAGCCTGCCGCTCCTGCCGGGCTACTCCACAACGGGGACCCTCCGGCGCGTCCTCAGCCTGGCGGAGCGTGAGGGGGGGCGTCCCGGCTCATGATCCTGTGCGGCCGGTCCTGTCCAGGCGGCCGCGAAGCTTGACGCTCAGCTTTGCTGGAACTACAAGTGGATTCCTCGATTTCAGGAAACACCATGCACCGAATCTTGCTCCACCTCGCGCGCCGCGCGGCGCTCCCGGCCCTGCTGCTCGCGCTCCTGGCCGCAGGCGCGGCCGCCCAGTCCGATCCGGACATGACCCTGGTGGCCTCAGGGGCCGCCATCACCGCCGTGGTGGGCGAGGAGGACGGCGAAGGGCTCTGGCTCCTGGCCTCCGACGGCACCAACTACGCCGTCTGGACCCCCGAAGACGTGACCGTGGAATCCCTCGCCGCCTTCCAGGCCGCCTTCAAGAACAAGGAAGTCACCCTGGAAGGCGACGTCTACAAGGACAAGTTCGGCAACCTGAACCTCTTCGTCAAGGCGCTGCCCCAGCCCTGAGCGCCCTCTCCGGAGCGGCCATGCCCCTCCCGCGCGTCGAGTCCCTGGCCCGGGCCGTGCTGGACCTCCTGCACCACGGTCTGCCCCAGGACAACGACACCCTGCACACCCTGCGCTCCACCTTCGGCGACGATTCCCCCGAGGCCCTGGCTGCGGTCCTGGCCGACGCCGGATCCGCCGAGGCGTCCACCCTGTCCGCCCTGCTGCTCTTCCCCGGCCCCGCCGCGCGCGAGGCCCTGGAACCGGCCCTTGAAGCCTGCCGCCTGATCCCGGACGAACTGCCGCTCCTCTCGGACCTCGTGGCCGACGGGGCCGCGCGCACCGCCGCCCTGCTCCCCGGCGGACAACGCGTCCCCCTGGACCTGGACGCGGAAAGCGCCCGGGCCTTCACCCTCCGGCTGCATCCCGAGGCCAACCCGCCCGAAGAGCTGACGCGCATCCTGGACCGGCGCTTCCCCGGGCGCCCGGCCTGGCGGCTCAAGGCCCGGCTGCGCGCCGCGCGCCCGGACTTCACAGCGCCGCGCGTCTTCTTCCTCTGCGCCCTGCTGGAGCGCCTGGAGGCCCCGGACCACGATGTCCTGGCCTGGGCCGTGCGCTTCCTGGAGGAACGCGGCGGCGACCCCGCTCCCCACCAGGCCCTGGCCGCCAAATACCACGAGCTTTCCGCGCGGCTGCGCCAGGCCCTGGACTTCCGCAAGGCCCTGGCCGCGTCGAGCTTCGAGGTGATGGCCTCCCGGGGCGTGCGCCTCTCCCACCTGCACCCCGAGGCCCTGCGCGAGGAGCTGGCGCATCTGGACGCGGTCTGCCGGGCCGTGCTGGGCGGCCCGGCCTGGGCCGTGGCGGGCCTGGGCGAACGCGACCTGGGATCGGGCCACGACGCATGGTCCATGGCGGAACTGCTCTCCGGCCTGGAGGATTGAACGGCGCGGCGGGCCTGAACGGATCGCGCCCCGGGGGGTGGATGCGCAGCGGGGCGGGTCAGGCGATGCGGGAAGGGACGGACGTGCCCGGGCAGCGGTGAAGCCCGTCCGCCTGCTCGATTCCGGCGAGAAGGGCGTCCAGGCGCTCGGCGTCCAGGGGCTTGCGCACCACGGCATCGGCCCCGAACTCGCGGGCGTAGTCGAGATAGTCGTCGGAAAGCGCGGGACGCGCCCCACCGGACATGGCCACCACCTTGATGGATGCGTCGAAGCCTTTCACGCCCAGGACGATCTGGAGCCCGGAGATGTCCTTGAGGAAGATGTCGGTGATGACGAGGTGGAAGGGCCCGTGCTCCTGGAGGTCCTCGAGATAGTAGCGGGCCTCGGCCACGAAGGGGTCGTGGCCGAGGGCTCGCAGCATGCGCGTAAGCCGCAGGGCTGTCTCGTCGTCGTTTTCCAGCACCATGACGCGCAAAGGGGCCTCCCTGGGATGCGCCGCAAAACAGGCAAATCGATTTGCCTCTTCATGGGCATCTCTTTCGGGAAAGTCCAGTAGGGAGAACCCTACTCTTTGGCTACAGGAATGCCGACCGGACGCCCTTGCGCGGAAGGGTTGCCATCCCGCCCCCCGAGGCGTAGCCGGAAGGCATGCAAGCGCACCCCTTCCATACGCCCCCCCTCAGCCCCGGGGCGGCCCGCCGGCCATCGCCGGCCCGCAGGCCAGCTGAACAGGCAGACATGCTGCTTCGCGCCTGACCTCCCTGCCCTGCACGGGCTGCGGCTGGTGCTGCCTGGACGCCCAGTGCGGGGAGTCGCACATCCTCCACGGCTACAGGGAGCGCTGTCCGGAGCTTTTCTGGGACAACGCCCTGGGCCTCTACCGCTGCCGCCTTTCCGACACCTCACGCTTCCGGGAACTCCTGGCCATGGGCGAGGGGTGCTGCGCCCCTCTGAACCCCTGGCGCGACGACGTGCGCCGACGCGACCGCTGACCTGCGACCCGGGAGCTCTCGGGAGCCCCTTACGGCGGGACGTGCACGGCGCGCCCCTCATCCCCCCCGCGCGCCCGGCCTTCGCCGGGCGCTCCCGTTTGCCCCGTCGGCCCGAAGCACCTCGACAAATGTATTTACACAGCGCACCAAAATGCTAGAGTCCCGTCCGCAGGCAAACTTCTGAAATCCATACAGGCAAAAGTATGCTGGACGCCGACGAACACGAGCAGCAGCTCCTCTCCCGCGCCGCCTGGCTCTATTTCCACGAAGATCTCACCCAGGCCGAGATCGGCGAGCGCCTTGGCGTCACCCGGCTCAAGGTGAACCGCCTGCTCCAGATGGGCCGCGAATCCGGGCTCATCTCGGTGTCCATCAACACACCCTTCCGCGAGTGCGTGGACCTGGAAGGCCGCCTGGTGCGCCGCTTCGGGCTCATCCGGGCCATCGTGGCCCCAACGCCCGAGCACGGCGGCGAACGCCTCTACGAAGCCATCGGCCGCCCCGCCGGGGAATACGTCTCCCGCACCCTGCGCGACGGCCAGTCCCTGGGCGTGGGCTGGGGCAAGACCATGCGCGAGGCCATCAACGGCATCGCCGCGCGGGCCTACCGCGACATCTCCATCAGCTCCCTCTACGGCGGCGTGCCCAGAAGCCCCGTGAACCCCTTCGACTCCACCGCCATGTTCGCCCGGCGCTTCCAGGCCCGCACCTGCAACCACCTGGCCGCCCCCATGTTCGTCTCCTCCCCCGAGGTGCGCGACACCATCGCCGGGCAGGACCTCTTCCGCACCTTCTACGAAGAGGCCCTCCAGGTGGACATGATCCTTACCGCCTCGGGCGACCTCACCTCCCAGGCCACCAACCTGGCCCTGGGCGTGATCACCCCCGACCAGCGCGCCTCCCTGGCCCGCGCCGGGGCCGTTGGCGAATTCCTCGGGCGCTTCCTGAGCGACAAGGGCGACCCCGTGGACCACCCCCTCAACGCCTGCAGCATGTCGCCCGACTTCGCCGGGCTTCTGCGCGCGCCGCACATCGTGCTGGTGTCCGGGGGGCTGGCCAAGCTCAACATCCTGCACGCCATCCTCGGGCGCGGCTACGCCCACGTCTTCGTGACCGACGCCGAAACCGCCCAGAACCTGCTCAACCGCTGACAAAGGCACACCGTGGACAGAAGAGATTCCCTCGCCCGCCTGAAAGACCCCCGCCCCTTCGACATCCTGGTGATCGGAGGCGGCGCCACCGGCTGCGGCGTCGCCCTGGACGCCGCCACGCGCGGGCTCGACACCGCCCTTGTGGAACAGTCCGACTTCGCCCAGGGCACCAGCAGCAAGAGCACCAAGCTGGTGCACGGCGGCGTGCGCTACCTGGAAAAGGCCGTGCTGGGCCTGGACCGCGAACAGTTCGCCCTGGTGCGCGAGGGCCTGCGCGAGCGCGGGCTCTTCCTGCGCAACGCCCCGCACCTGGCCCACTCCATCCGGCTCCTGACCCCCGTGACCTCCTGGGTGCAGGCGGGCTACGTCTTCGCGGGCCTGGTGCTCTACGACCTGCTGGCCGGACGCCTGGGCCTGGGCCGCAGCGCCTTCGTCACGCGCGGCAAGGCGCAAAAGCTCTTCCCCCAGCTGGATCTCTCCGGCGCGGTGGGCGCGGTGACCTACTGCGACGGCCAGTTCAACGACGCCCGCATGGCCGTGGCCCTGGCCCGAACCGCCCAGGACCACGGCGCGGCCTGCGCCAACCACGTGGAGGTGACGGCGCTCCTCAAACAGAACGGACGCCTGCGCGGCGCCACCCTGCGCGACGCTCTCACCGGCGAATCCTGGGACATCGCGGCGCGCGCGGTGGTCAACGCCACGGGCCCCTTCGCGGACGGCGTGCGCCGCATGGACGACCCCGCCGCCCGGGACACGCTCAAGGTCAGCTCCGGCATCCACATCCTGCTGGACAAGAGCTTCGCCCCCGAAGACCTCTCGCTGATGATCCCCTCCACCGAGGACGGCCGCGTGCTCTTCATGATCCCCTGGATGGGACACGTGCTCTTCGGCACCACCGACGAACCCGCCGCCGTGGAGCGCGACCCCGAGGCCGACGAGAAGGACATCGACTACCTGCTCTCCTACGCGCGCAAATACCTGCGCCGCCCGCCCGCGCGCTCCGACGTGCTGGCCGCCTGGAGCGGCCTGCGCCCCCTGGTGTTCGCCCCCGGCAAGCAGGGCACCCAGGACCTGGCGCGCACCCATGTGATCGAACAAAGCGCCTCCGGGCTCGTGACCGTCACCGGCGGCAAGTGGACCAGCTACCGCGCCATGGCCGAGGAGGCCGTGGACGCGGCCGTCAAGGCCTTCACCCTGGAGGCCGGGCCGTGCGCCACCCACGAGTTGCGCCTGCTGGGCTCGCGCGGGTTCGTGCCCCAGGGATGGCGCGCCCTGGTCCGCCGTCATGGGATCGCCGCCGACATCGCGCTATCGCTCCACACGCTCCACGGCGACGAGGCCGGGGAGGTGGTCCGCCTTGGCCAGGCCCTGGGGCTCATGGACCGCCTGCACCCGGCGCACCCCTACATCCTGGCCCAGGTGGCCTTCGCCGCGCGCCATGAAATGGCGCGCAGGCTCTCCGACGTGCTCACGCGGCGTCTGCCCCTGGGGCTCCTGGAAGCGGCCCACGCGCGCGAGGCCGCCCCGGCGGCCGCCGCCGTCATGGCCCGGGAGCTGGGCTGGGACGAAGCCCGAACGCGGGCCGAGATCGAAGCGGTGGCCCTGGGCGCGCCCCACGCCGCCCCGGCGGCGGGAGCCGCCGCATGAGCGCCCCGGGCGGCAGGCCCCGGCCCGTGTGCGCCCCGTCGGCGGACGCCGCCGCGCGTGGGACCCGGCGGCGGGCGTCGCCGCGCATGCGCCGCGGAACTCCCCGCGCCCCGAGCGGACCGGGGATGCGGGGCGCACGCCCGGACGCGCCTTGGGCGTTGCCGGGGCGGCGCAATTAGCTTACGTTTTTGAGCCGTCCTTTGGGCGCGGCGAGGCGTGTCCGGGCCGGGCACGCGCCCCGGCCACAGATTGACGGCAAACCCCGGGGACGGGGTTCGCGAGAGTCGCTCCCGGGCGGCAAGCCGCCCTGCTCCATTGGCTGTCTTGAAGGAATCCGTGTTCAGGCAACATCTTCACGAGGAGGGGACATGCTGAAACGTTTCGCGACCCTGGCGCTTCTGACCGTGCTCTTCGGCGCAACCGCCGCCCTGGCCCAGGACGACTGCGCCAACAGGGGAACCCTGGACAAACAGTACTGCGACGCCGACAAGAACCTGGTTGCCGACGCCCCCAAGGCCGGCAAGTGCCAGGACCCCGGCACCCTCGTCTTCACCTACACCCCTGTCGAAGACCCCGCCGTCTACAAGGACCTCTTCACCGACTTCCAGGAATACCTCTCCAAGGCCACCGGCAAGAAGGTGGTGTACTACTCCGTGCAGTCCAACGCCGCCGAGGTGGAGGCCATGCGCTCGGGCAGGCTGCACATCGCGGGCTTCTCCACCGGCCCCACCTGCTTCGCGGTGAACCTGGCCGGCTACGTGCCCATCGCCGTGAAGGGCTACGAGAAGGAGTTCCAGGGCTACAACCTGATCATGGTGGTCAAGAAGGACAGCCCCTACCAGAAGCTTGAGGACCTCAAGGGCAAGAAGATCGCCCACACCTCGGCCTCCTCCAACTCCGGCAACATGGCCCCCCGCGCCCTGTTCCCCAAGCTGGGCCTCACCCCGGACAAGGACTACACAGTGGTCTACTCCGGCAAGCACGACCAGTCCGTGCTGGGCGTGGTGCACGGCGACTACGACGCCGCCCCCGTGGCCTCCGACGTGTACGACCGCATGGTGCGCGCCGGCCGCGTGGACAAGGACGCCCTGCGCATCATCTACCGCAGCGCCATGTTCCCCACCTCCTCCTTCGGCTACTGGAGCCAGCTCTGCCCCGACCTGGCCAAGAAGATCCAGGACGCCTTCGCCTCCTACCGCTTCAACGACGCCATGAAGAAGGCCTTCGACGGCGCCGACCGCTTCTACCCCGTCACCTACCAGAAGGACTGGGCCGTGATCCGCGAGATCAACGACGCGGAAGGCATGACCTACACCGAGGAAGGCATGCGCAAGGAAGAAGAGAAAGAAGCCGCCGCCAAGAAGAAATAGGAATCCATGAGCAGCACCATGAACAACGCAGGGAACGGGGCCAGGCCCCGTTCCCTTTCGGTGGAGAACCTGGAGAAGGCCTATCGCTCGGGCAAGCCCGTGCTCAAGGGCATCTCCTTCCAGGTGGAAGGCGCGGTCACGCTGGGGATCATCGGGCCTTCGGGCTCGGGCAAGAGCACCATGCTGCGCTGCATCAACCGGCTCATCGAACCCACGGCCGGGCGCATCGTGGTGGCCGGGCAGGACGTGGCCGGGCTCTCCGGCACGGCCCTGCGCCACGCCAGACGCCACATCGGCATGGTCTTCCAGGAGTTCAACCTGGTGGAACGCCTCTCGGTGATCGAGAACGTGCTCTGCGGCCGCCTGGGCTACATCTCGCCCTTCAAGGCCTGGCTGCGCAAGTACCCCCAGGAGGACATCGACAAGGCCTTCGCGCTCATCGACCACGTGGGCCTGGGCGACTTCTACAACCAGCGCGCCGACAGCCTCTCCGGCGGACAGCGCCAGCGCGTGGGCATCGCCAGGGCCGTCATGCAGGAGCCCGACATCATCATGGCCGACGAGCCCACCAGTTCGCTCGACCCCAAGACCTCCGTGGAGATCATGGAGCTTCTGCGCCAGTTTTCCCGCGAGCGCGACATCCCCATGCTCGTGAACATCCACGACGTGGAGCTGGCCAAACGCTTCTGCGACCGCATCATCGGCATCTCCCAGGGCGTTGTGGTCTTCGACGGCCCCCCAAAGGACCTGCGCACCGAGGACCTCAAGGCCATCTACGGCGGAGAGGACTGGCTGGCATGAGCGCCGCAGCCCTTCGCACGCCCTTCCAGCCCAACTGGTGGGCCAGATTCGGCTTTCTGCTGCTGCTGGTCTACTGCGCCTACGCCGTCTCGGAACTCTCCATCACCTGGGAGCGCTTCGTCACGGGGCTCTCCACGGGCGCGAAGTTCCTCTCCGAGTTGTTCCCCCCGAGCACCCAGCGCATGGGCCTGCTCTTCGACAACCTCGTGGAGACCGTGCAGATCGCCGTGATCGCCTCGGCCGCGGGCATCGCCCTCTCTCTGCCGCTGGGGCTCCTCTCGGCGCGCAACCTCATGCCCGCGTGGCTCTCCTGGCCCGCGCGCGCGGTAATCGCCATCAGCCGCTCGTTCCACCCGGTGATCTTCGCCATCCTCTTCGTGAAGGCCGTGGGCTTCGGCCCCCTGGCGGGCATCCTCACCCTGGTGTTCGCCTCCATCGGCTTCGTGGGCAAGCTCTTCGCCGAGGCCATCGAGGAGATCTCGCTCAAGCCCGTGGAGGCCGTCACGGCCGCCGGAGCGCCCTTCATGAGCGTGCTCACCTACGCCGTGCTGCCCCAGGTGTTCAACCGCTTCATCGGCTTCGCCACCTACCAGTTCGACTCCAACCTGCGCAACTCCACCATGATCGGCGTGGTGGGCGCGGGCGGCATCGGCGGCACGCTCTTCGCCGCCTTCCAGCGCTTCGACTACGATTTCCTCTGCACCATCCTGCTCGCCATCATCGGCCTGATCATGGTGGGCGAATACCTGGCCGTAAGGATCAAGGCGACCTTCAATGACTGAACACAGACACTGGGAGCGCTTCACGCGCGCGCAGCGGCTGGCCCGTTTCGCGGTCTACCTGGGGGCCGTGGCCCTGCTGGTCTTCTCGCTCAAGACCGTGGAGGTGATCCCCGACTTCCTCCTGGACGCCCCCAAACAGGTGGCGGACCTCCTGCGGCGCATGTGGCCCGTCGACTTCGCGGCCTACCACAAGCAGGACATCCACACCGCGCTCATCGAAACGCTGAACACCTCCACCCTGGGCACCATCGTGTCCCTGTTCATGGCCGTGCCCGTGGGCATCATGGCCGCCAAGAACATCGTCAACGTGCCCGTGCTCAACTGGATCGCCAAGTTCATCCTGGTGTCCTCGCGCACGGTGAACACCATGGTCTGGGCCATCCTCTTCGTGGCCGTGTTCGGCCCCGGCGCGCTGGCGGGCACCGTCGCCATCGCCTTCCGCTCCATCGGCTTCTGCGGCAAGCTCCTGGGCGAGGCCCTGGAGGAGATCAAGCCCGGCCCCATCGAGGCCCTCAAGGCCGCCGGAGCGCCCTGGACGAGCATCCTCATCAAGGGCTACTGGCCCCAGGTGGCCCCCGCGTTCTGGGGCATCGCCCTCTTCCGCTGGGACATCAACGTGCGCGAGGGCTACCAGGGGCCAGTAGCACTTGATGAGGATGCTCGTCCAGGGCTAACGGCCCCAGGTGGCC
>NZ_JBZVFJ010000075.1:0-19100 GCF_058402725.1 Fundidesulfovibrio sp.
CCGCGCCCTCGGAGATGCGCTCCATCTGGTTGGAGAGCGAACCTGCTGAGTGCATGATCCGCTCCACCACGCCCTCGAGCTTGCGCGAGGCCCCCAGGAGATTCTTGGCCTTGGATTCCTCGGCCAGGCGCGAGGCCTCCTGGGCCTGGAGCAGGGAATCGTCGCAACTCTTGACGGTGGTCTCCACCTCGGCCTTGTGGGCGGCGGCCTGCTCCCTGGCGGCGCGCACGCACTGCGAGTAGTCGAGCAGGGCCTTGCCCAGTTCGCCCGCCTCGCCGCCCTGGGGGATGTCCCCGGGGCCGAGCGTCCCCTGGGCGGCCAGACGGGACGCCTCCAGGAGCCTGGAAAGGGGCGCGCCCACCAGCAGCGCGAAGGCGGCCAGGGCGGCCAGGCCGAGCAGTGCGGAGGACACGGCCAGCCACACAGGGGGGGCTGAACCGAAACCGGTTGCGGCAGCGCCGAGGGAGGCGAGGAAGGAAGCGCCGAGGACGAGGTACATCGCGAGGCGAAGGGACATGGTGCACTCCAGATGAATGGTCTACAGCCTACATCTAGCCCTCCATCATCCAGATGGCAACTCCCGCGAGGGGTTTCAAAGGGCGTTCTCTCCCGTACCGGGACGCTTCTTTTGATTGCCAATGAGCCGAGCGGCTGCTATGAAGCGCCCGATTCGGAATCATTCCGATTAAACCATTCTGGAGAACGTCATGTCGAAAAGCGAAACGCCGCGCGGAGCCATCCTCCAGCGCGACGGCGAGACCTGGGCCATCGTCCCCCGCACTCCCGTGGGCATCATCACCCCCCAGGTGCTGGACGCCCTGAACACCGTGGTGAGCAAGTATTCCATCCCCATCGTGAAGATCACCTCGGGCCAGCGCATCGCCCTGGTGGGCGTGAAGGCCGAAGAGGTGGAGGACATCTGGAAGGACCTGGGCACCATGGCCGGACAGGCCGTGGAGCTGTGCGTGCACTTCGTGCAGGCCTGCCCGGGCACCAGCGTGTGCAAGTTCGGCGTCCAGGACTCCCTGGGCCTGGGCCTGGAACTGGAAAAACTCTACGTGGGCATGGAGCTGCCCGCCAAGGTGAAGATGGGCGTCTCGGGCTGCCCCTTGTGCTGCGCCAGTTCCCTGGTGCGCGACCTGGGCGTGATCGGCAAGAAGTCCGGCTTCACGGTGGCCTTCGGCGGACACCCCGGCGGCAAGCCGCGCATCGCCGACGTGGTGGCAGAGGACCTGGACGCCCCCCAGGTGGTGGCCCTGGTGAAGAAGCTCCTGGAACACTACCGCGACAACGCCAAGAAAAAGGAACGCTGCGCGCGCTTCGTGGAGCGCGTGGGCATCGAGGCCGTCAAGGCCGCCGTGCTCTGAGGCCTTGCGGCCGCCCCCCGTCGGGGCGGCCGCTTCCTTTTGAAGCCATGGAACCTCTCGTTTCGGTCCTTCTGCCCGTGCGCAACGCCTCGGACCACCTGGCCGGGGCCCTGGAGAGCCTTTCGGCCCAGACCTTGCGCGCCATCGAAATCCTGGCCGTGGACGACCACAGCGACGACGGCGGCCTCACCCGGGCTCTCCTGGAGGCCCACGCCGGGCGCGATCCTCGCCTGCGCGCGCTGCAAAGCCCCCGCCGGGGCATCGCCCATGCCCTGAACCACGCCGCCGCCCACGCCCGGGGCCGCTGCCTGGCCCGCATGGACGCCGACGACACCTGCCATCCCAGGCGGCTGGAACTCCAGGCCGCGCTCCTGGAGGAACACCCCCGCGTGGACGCCTGCGGCTGCCGCGTGGCCTTCGGGGGCGACGCCGCCCTTTGCCCGGGCTACGCCCGCCATGTGGAGTGGGTGAACTCCCTGCAGACCCACGAGGCCATGTCCCAGGAGCGCTTCCGCGACGCGCCCCTGGCCCATCCCTCGGCCGTGTTCCGGGCGGCCTCCTTCGCGCGCCTGGGCGGCTACCGGCAGGGTCCGTTCCCCGAGGACCACGAACTCTGGCTGCGCTGGCTGGAGGCCGGGGCCGTGCTGGCCAAACGCCCGGAGACGCTCTTCACCTGGAACGACCCGCCCGGGCGGCTCTCGCGCACGGACCCGCGCTACGCCCCCGAGGCCTTCCACGCCATGAAGGCGGACTACCTGGCCCGCTGGCTTGCCGCCTGCAACCCGCACCATCCCGAGGTCTGGATCGTGGGGGCGGGGCGGGTCACGCGCAGACGCGCGGCGCATCTGGCCGCGCGGGGCGTTCGCTTCCGGGCCTACCTGGACATCGATCCGGCCAAGATCGGCAACCGCCCGGGCGGCGTGCCCGTGCTGCACCACCGGGATGCGCCGCTTCCCGGGGAAGGGTTCGTGGTGTCCTATGTGTCGCAGCCCGGGGCGGGAGAGGCCGTGGCGCGGATGCTTCAGTCCCTGGGCCACGCGCCCGGCCGGGACTATCTCCTTGCGGGCTGAGGGGTTGCCGGGAAGGCCCGCCGTTAACCGCCCGTAGTTACTCCATACGAGGTGGATCAGGTAGGGAATGCCTACTTTTTCTCTTGACGGACATTTTGCCTCGAAACGGTGTCAGAAATGATATCCTTATATTCAAGGTGTTTGGGTTTGTATGGAACGATGGCGATCTTGCGGCATTGCCTGAGAAAGCCCGGAGTATGGCTTGAAAGCTTGAAAAGAGGCTCCGTCAAGAGAGTCTGGAAAACAGAAAATCACAAAAAACGAAGCAAAATTGAGAAAAATGGATGACCGCATGTGGATAAAGAAATGAACACCTGTTGGTGTCTCGATGCCCCACCCTGCGGAATCCCTTGGAGCCAGAAGGTTTCCGCCACCTGGAGCATGAGCGCGGGGGCAAAGGCCTTTCCGAGTCTTTGTCATGATATCAAGTGCTTGGCTTTTGGATAATCGCCTGACCCGTCGCCTCGTGCGCCCCTCTCCTCCGGCTTGAGAAAAAAATCGATGCCTTGCATCACACCCCCATGACAAACCCGACCTGGACCCAAATCCAAGGCGTTTTGGAACGCAGTCTCAATCCCGGTCTCTACCAGGTATGGATCAAGCCTCTGGCGGCCGCCTTCGAGGAAGGCGGCTTGATTCTCAAGGCCCCCAACGAGTTCGTCGCCGCCTGGGTGCGGGACCGCCTGGCCGATTCCGTGGCCCAGGCCGCCGCCCAGGTGATGGGTCTCACTCCGCGCATCGAGGTGCGTTCCGCCTCCGGTCCGGTCGCCGTGTCCCTGGCCCAGCCCCAGGCAGACGGCGAGGCCCTGGCCTGTGAACGTCCGGCTGCGGCGCGCGAAACGCACGATCTCGCGGCGGCCTTCCGCTTCTCCTTCGACCAGTTCGTGGTGGGGCCCTCCAACGCCCTGGCCTACGAGGCCTCCCTTGGCCTGTGCCGCGAGACCCTTTCCGCCAGCCAGCTCTTCATCAGCGCAGGCCCCGGCCTGGGCAAGACCCACCTGAGCCAGGCCATGGGCCGCCTGCTTGTGGACCGCGAGCGCAGGCGCAAGCCCCGCGTGGTCTACCTCACGGCCGAGGAATTCTCCTCCAGGCTCATTCTTTCCATCAAGATGCGCGAGGTGGAGCGCTTCAAGGCCCAGTTCCGCGACAACGTGGACATCCTCATTCTGGAGGACATCCACTTCTTCCAGGGCAAGCCCAAGCTCCAGGACGAGTTGCTCAACACGCTCTCGGCCCTCCAGTCCAGGGGCTGCCGGGTGGTGTTCACCAGTTCCTTCCTGCCCAAGGAACTCACCGGCCTGGACAGCCAGCTGGCCTCCAGGCTCTGCGCCGGGTTCGTGGCCACCATCGAGCAGCCGGACCATCAGACCCGGCTGAACATCCTGCTCAGCAAGGCCAGGATCCACCAGGTGCTCCTGCCCGGCGACGTGGCCGGGCTCCTGGCCGACCGCATCCGCGCGGACATCCGCCAGTTGGAGTCCTGCCTGCAGAACCTGGCCCTCAAGGCCCGCGTGCTGGGCCAGGCCATCTCCATGGACATGGCCTGGGACGTGCTGCGCAACTACGATCTGGAGCAGCCCGCCGTGGGCATCGAGCAGATCGTGGAGCACGTCTGCCAGATGTACGACATCCATCCCGAGCACCTGCACTCCAAGAGCCGCAAGCGCCAGCACGTGATGGCCCGCAACACCGCCTTCTTCCTGGCGCGCAAGCACACCTGCCTTTCGCTCCACGACATCGGGCAGCGCTTCAACCGCCGTCACTCCACGGTGGTCAAGGGCATCACCAGCGTGGAGCGCCAGCTCACCCTGCAGACGCCCCTGGGGCGTCAGTTGGAGGCGGCCATCGATCGCCTGGCCCAGTAGAGCCGCTCCCTGCGCCGACACGGCCGGATTTCGAGCCCGGCGGGAGGCATCCCGCCGGGCTCGACTTTTCATGGAAGGCGGCCCCGGACAGCCTGCGGCCCGCCCCGGCAGGCAGGGGGCGGGAGCCAAGGCCGGAAAAGGATCCGGGGGCCGGACGCGGAGGGGGGCTGAACGTGCGGTCCGGGCAGGGTCAGGGGCTAGTCCAGGGCGGCCAGTTCCATGTCGCCCCAGACGCCGATTTTCTCCCCCACCTGGACGAACACCCCGAGCACCCCCACGCGCGAAAGTTCCCGGGCGCGCTCCATCACCAGGGGCAGGTGGGCCTCGCCGCGCGCCAGATTGCCCAGGGTGGTGGCCGCGGCGTCGGCCACGGCCCCCGAACGCGCCTTCACCGTGACCATGTCCGCCGCGCCGAAGGAGAGCGAGTGCCCCACCGTGGCCGAAGAGGTGCACAGGCACACGGGGAACTCCCGGGGGGCCAGGCGCAGGGCCAGGCGCGCCCCCTGCACGGGCCTGGCCAGCAGGGCCACCAGGCGCTCCCGCGTGGAACGCAGGGCCACGTCGCCGCCGTTCTCCACGAGGATGTCCGGCGAGAGGGGGGCCAGGGCGTCGGCCACATGCTGGGCGATGGTCCCGGCCACGGCGGCCATGGGGCCCACCTGGCAGGCCCGGGCCGCGCGGAGCATGTCTTGCACCAGGGGCGGGGCGGCGGGGTCGTCGGGCAGGGGCGTGAGCGAGGGGCGAAACTCAGGGTGCAGCAGGATGTGGTTCTTGAGCTGTCCGCGCAAACGGTTGAGCGCCTGGGCCGTCTCGGCCGAGAGGTCCCGCCGGGCGGTGACGAGGAGGTCCGACTCTTCCACGGTCACGGCGAAGCGGACCTCGCCTTGGGCTGGTTCCGAGAGGCCGCGGTAGGTGCGCTGGGTGTCGCGGTGGATCATGGGGCGCTCCTTGGCCCGAAACGGTGGCTTGCCATGGCCCCATGATGCCATGCCCGGAGGCCCGGGACAAGCCGCGCGCCCCGGGCGCTTCCCCTGGCGGCCCGGACGCGCTAGGAGATGGCTGGCGCGGCCCTAAGGGGATCGCGCGTCCGGCCGAAGAATCCAGGGGGCTTTTCCGGCCCACAAACGTTCGCGAGGCATCGCATGTACAGGCTTTCCCATCTGGTGGACAAGGCGACGCCCGTCGCACAGCCCAAGCTGGTCTCCTCGGGCGTCTGCATCTGGCTGGTGTGGGAGGGCCAGATCACGCCGGTTCTCAACCAGATCTTCACGGAATTCGGTGGGTTCCTCATGGGCCAGGAGGGCGCCCAGGCCCTGTGGTACTTCTTCGGGGAAGAGGCCTTCAAGGCCCTGGGACGCCTGGCGGGCTACTCCCGTGTGAACCGTCTGCCCCTGTTCGTCCAGGCCCTGCCAGGCTCGCTTCTGGTGGGCTACAAGTACGAGATGTCCCTGGCCGTGCAGTCCGAATACCTGGAGCAGGAGGTGGCCGCCTCCCAGGATCTGGAGATGTACGTGCATCCCGGCTTCGCCAAGACCCTGGAGACCCTGCCGGGCCTGGGCTTCAAGCCCGCGCCGGACGCTCCCGGCCTGTCGCGCGCCGGTTTCGGGCTGCTCGCCGTGGACACCACCATGGGCCAGGAGTCGCCCCTGGGCTGGTACTACATGCTAAGGCCCCTGGGCGACCCCCTGGACAAGAACGCGGCCGAGGGCTGGCGCGCCGTCTTCTCCGAGCTTCAGACCCTGCTGGAGCGCATGGCCGTCAAGTATCTCTCCCATGAAGGCTACCTGATCTTCGGCCTGGACAACCTGCGCTCCTTCCGCAACATCACGCGCGAACTCCTGCGCCTGGAGAGGGATCTCAAGAACCCCGACAGCGGCAAGAAATACTGGCCCAGCGTCATGGCCTGCGTGTTCCGCAAGGGCCAGCACCTGCACAAGGACCTGCCCAAACGCATCGGCCTGGATTGGAAGGAGCTGGCCCCGGACTTCCCCCACATGAGCTTCAAGGCCGCCTTTTTCCTGGGGCCGGGCTTTCGCATCAACGACGTGCGGCGCGCTTCAAGCACGCTCACGGTGGACGATTGGTGCCACATTTCCCTGGTCGCCGAGGAGGAGGCCGAGGACGAGCAGGGAGAAATCCCCTTCAAGCTGCCCACCAACCTCATGGCCGGGGCAAACATTCCCTGCTTCTACTGCGGCCTGGCCAGCCACGCGCCCGCGCAATGCCCCACCAAGGCCCTCCACGAACTGCTCCCGGGTGTCTGGGAAGACATCGGCATGCAGGACATGGCAAAACTGGAGGAGGCCTCCATGCGCCTCAACCAGGACCTGGCCGGAGCGGCGGGAGACGCCCTGGCCGAGACCGCCGTGGCCAAGGACCTGCGCGGCCTGATCCTCAGGGGGCTTTTCGAGATCAACCACCACGGGCAGTTGCGCTGCCTTGCCGCCGTGTGGCGCAGCAAGGGCAAGGAGATGCCGGCCGGGCTCTCCCCCACGGGCGCCCGCGACGAGTCGGAACTGCTCTGGGACGCCCTGGACCGGCTGCGGGGCTCCGACGCCGAAGGCTTCGACCTGGTGATCACCCAGGCCCTGACCAAGTACGGCCGGGGATTCCAGCCCCGTGCGGTGCAGGGCTTCATGGCCATGGAGTCCGGCGACTGGAACCGCGCGGGCTATTTCTGGCAGGAGGCCGCGCGCGGGGCCTACACCCCCCTGCAGCGCGGCTGGCTGGCCTACCTGGAAGGCCGCGCCTGGGAGGTGCAGGGCGACTACCAGAAGGCCCTGAGCCACTACCGCCAGGCCCGCAACGAGTGCCCCCGCTGGGTGGAACCCGCCTATCGACAGGGCGTGTGCATGGTGAAGCTCGGCTTCACCGACCAGGGGCTGCACGAATTCCTGGTGCTCCTGCGCGAAGACCTGAACTTTTTCAACCGCATCCTCCTGGACCCGGAGCTCGAACGCGGCCGCATCCACATCCAGAACGCCCTCTGGCGGCCCTGGAGCGAGGCGCGTGCCGCGCGCGACGAGAAGGCAGCCAGCCTCACCGGCCTGGACGCCTACCTCAAAAGCTGGTTCCGGGAGGACCACCCCTTCCTTAAAGAAGCCCTGGAGCGCGCCCGTATCTTGTCCGAGATGGCCAAGATCAACAACTACGTCTGCTTCAACCGCGTGGTCAGCGAATACGACGCCCTGCAGAAAGACCTGCACCAGACCGTTGAAGAAGCCATCACCGCCATCAACGGGCGTCTCAAGGTGATTCACGAGGATCTCAAGGACATCCACCACGAAGCGGCCTGGTTCCCCTTCGGCAAGCTGCTCAAGGAGTTCAACAAGGACTTCAACGCCTGCGCCACCAAGCTCAACTGGATGCGCACCACCTCGCTCCAGGTGGCGGCAAACTTCCGCAAGTGCCAGGACTACCTGGACGAGATCGACGCCAGCGTCACGCTGCTCAAGGCCCGGCTCGTGACGCTGCGCATCGTGCGCGACGCCACCCTCTTCGTGCTGCTCCTGGGCAAGAGCTTCATGTGGTTGGAACTGGTGGGGCTGGCCCTCTCCCTGGTGGCCGTGCCCGGCATGATCTTTCTGGCCCAGAAAACCGGTCAGTTCTGGTTCGCAGACCTCATGAGCAACCAGAAATGGCAGGTGCAGAAAGGGCTCGTGATCATCGTGAGCATCGTGGCCATGGCCCTGGCCGCCATCAAGACCGCCGTGAGCTTCGAGAAGAAACGCGCGGAACTCTTCAAGGAAGAAGAGGACAAGGCCGCCAAGGAAAAAAACGCCCCCCCGGCGCGGACGGCCAAGGCGCAGAAGGCCCTGCCTCCGGCGGGAGGTCCGCCGTCCAAGGGCGGGAAGTAGGGCGATCGGCAAGCCGTTTCGAAAAGGCCAGCAAGGCTTGACCGCCTGGCGCGACGCCGTGACGGGCGCAAAAAAGCGGGGCTCCTCCGGGAGCCCCACAAAAAAAGCGGGGCTCCCGGAGGAGCCCCGCTGGACGAGCAGTCTGGCGACTACACGCAGCCGGTGGGCTTGGGAAGGCCGGCCATCTTGCAAGCTCCCTTGCCGGGGCCGGAGGGGAACAGCTCGTAGATGTGCTTCAGCTTGAAGCCGGTCACCTTCGAGAGGATGCGCACCATGGGGGCGATGCCGTTCTTCTTGTAGTAGTCCTGCAGGAACTCGATCACCTTGTTGTGCTCTTCGGAGAGTTCCTTGATGCCCTCGGACTCCTTCACGTAGTCCACCCAGTCGGGGTTCCAGTCCTCGAAGCGCTGCAGGAAGCCGTCTTCGTCGACCTCGAAGGTTTTGCCCTTGAATTCAATCGTGGCCATTCTCCATCCTCCTTGGCGTTACTTGAGCTCTGATCGGTTGCCCGAATGCCGGCACCCTCGTGAGAGGGCTCCAAAACCAATGAACAGCGATCCGCTGTTTTGGTACCACAGGTAAGAACGCGATTTTCTTACACCATGCCAGAGCGCTTTGCAAGCGCTTGGCGTTCCACCCAGGGTCCCCACCCGAATTCGTGCCGTCTTAAAGGCCAATTCAGATGGTTGTCAAATGATTTTAGTCGCCGTCCTTGGACGGGCCAAGTTCCGTGAGGCTCGCGCGGGCGAAATCGAGGCCCGGGTCCATCTCCAGGGCCTTGCCCAGGAACTCGCGCGCGGCGTCGTCGTGGCCCAGGCGCAGGTGGCACAGGCCCAGGTTGGCCAGGTCCATGGCGGAGCCGGAATCAAGGGACAGGGCGGCTTCGAAGTCGCAGGCGGCCAGGTCGTAGGCTTTGGCCTTGAAGCGGGTGACGCCGCGCAGGTTGTGGTATTCCTTCACGTCCGGGGAGAGGGCGATGGCCTTGTCCAGAAGCGGCGCGGCCAGGTCCCAGCGGTCCATGCGGGTGTGGGCGTAGGCCTCGTAGAACACGGCCATGCCCTGGTCTTCGGAGTCCTCCTGGAGGGGGGCGGCTTCCCGGAAGAGCGCGGCGGCCTCCCCGGGGTCGTCCAGGCGCAGGGCCAGCAGGCCCTTGTGCAGGGGCAGCCAGGGGCGTCCGGGGCACAGCTCTTCCAGGCGTTTGAGCCCCTGCACGGCTTCGTGCTCGTCGGCCTGCTCGGCAAGATAGCGGCCCACGAACATGCCCAGGCTGGCCCGGGGGGTGCGCTCGCGGAAGAGAAAGCCCGGCACGAAGCTGTAGTTGGCGGCCACGTCCAGCTCCGGATGGGTGGTTTCCACGGTGTAGAGCGTGAGCCCCTTGGCGGCCAGCCCTTCGGCCAGGGCCAGGAGTTCGTGGAGGATGTCGTCCTTTTCCAGGTCCGGCAGGCGCTTCAGGTCCGTGGAGGGGCCTTCGGCCACCCAGGATATCTCGCCCAGGTCCTGGAACTTGCGCAGGCCCGAGGCCTCGTAGTTGCTGCCGGTCTCGAAGTCGCCGGCCAGCTGGGCGATCTCGGTGACGGCGCGGATGGCGGCCTTCACGGGCGAGGAGGAGGTGCCCGCGGTGAAGACAATCTCGCTGCGCATGCCCAAGGTGGAGGGGTCGTAAGCCAGGGCGCCAACGGTGGGCACGGGCATTCCCAGGCTGAAGTCCTTGAGCCAGAGCTTCACGCCGTTGCGCTGGAAGGCGTCGATGAGGCCCTTGAGCACGGGGTCGTCCACGGGGTGGGCGGCGATGGTGGGGAGCCTGGGCTCCTCGGCGTCCACCACGGCGCTGACGTGGCGCTCCACCAGTTCGCAGGCCCCCTGCAGGATGGACTCCTCCAGGCAGTTGCCCGCCGAGGAGCCGTTGAATTCGTTGAGGGTCTTGAACCAGTCCAGCGGGACCATCACCTCCTGGCCGTCGGTCACGCGCACGGCGGGATAGAAGCGCCAGGGCACGAGGTCCAGGATGCTTTCTGCGTCCTCCTCGGAGAGGTCGTCGTGCACGGAGAGGATCACCTCGGCCACGGGCATCACGCGGCCGGGCCAGAGGGCCTGGGCCTGCCGCCAGGTGGCGCGGGTGAAGCGCTCCTCGTCGGCCCAGAAGCTGAAGTAGCTGAAGCGCTCGGCCAGTTCCATGAGGGCCGAGGCCTCGGCCTGGGCCGGGGACGCGCCCTTTCCCATCTGCTTGCGCGTGGGCATCACGGCGCGGGCGGAGGGGCCGCAGAGGGAGAGGTAGACGGGGATGCCGAGCCTGCCGGTGTCGGTGCGCCGCAACTCGCCCAGCACGCCGCCCAGGCGCTCGAAGCGCGCCTTGACGCGGGCCACGGTGTCTTCGGGGGCGCAGAGCTTGTCGGAGTCGGCGGTGTAGCCCTTGGGGGTGTTTTGCAGTTTACGCATGGGCCTTTTTCTGCATGCGGAAGAGCACGCTCGTCTGGGTCTCCTCGCCGGAGCGGCAGGAGGCCTGTGTGCGCTGGATGGAGAAGGTCTTACTGGCCTGGGCGAAGAAGGGGGCGGCCTCGCGGCAGCGGTCGCAGGAGATGAGGGCCTGCGCGCCGGGGGCGTCGCTCAGGTGTCCGGCCAGGAAGGCGGCCAGGGGTTCGTGGAGGGCTGGAAGGTAGAGGGCTTCGGACATGGCGATGATCTCGAACTGCTCGTCGGTGCGCGCGTCGGCGATGTTCAGATATCCGACCTTTGCGGTATGGTCCAGTCCGTTCTTCAGGATGGCGGCGCGCATGAAGAGCAGGGCCTCGGGTTCGATGTCGGTGATGAGCGCCCGGTAGCCCCTTTTGGCCCCTGTGAGCCCGCACAGGCCCAGGCCCGCGCCCAGCTCCACGAGCCGGTCGCCCGGCCGGGGGGTGAGCCTGGAGAGGAGCATGGCCAGGGGCAGCGAGGCCGGCCAGAGCTTGGCCCAGAAGGGCAGGGCGAGTCTTTCGCCTGGCCGGGCTGTCTCCACGAGGCGGTCGATGTAGGCGGAAAGGTCTGCGATCTGGAGCAGATCCAGGGCCATGTCGCCCAGGCAGACGCTTTCGAAGCGCACGGGGTGCCTGGAGCCGGCCAGGGCCAGCAGGTCGTCGAGGGAGGCCTCGGGGGCCAGGGCCAGTTCCAGGATGCGCGGGTCGGCGTGCATGGGCAAGGCTCCCTGCCCCGGACGCCGCCGGCCATGGCGAGGGGCGCGGTTTGAGGCTCTACGGCCGGTCAGCCAGCGAAAAGGGCCGGTCTCGCATGGAGGCCGGCCCTTTGGCGTTCTGTGGAGCGGGAGACGGGATTTGAACCCGCGACTTCAACCTTGGCAAGGTTGCACTCTACCACTGAGTTACTCCCGCGAACTGGAGGCGGCATCCGGATTTGAACCGGAGAATGGAGGTTTTGCAGACCTCTGCCTTACCACTTGGCTATGCCGCCCCTCAAGGGGAAGCCATTCCTAGTGGAGTTGTCCTCCGCTGTCAACGACTTCCGCCGCGCCGAAAAAAAATCCCCTTGGGGGGATGGAGCGGGAGACGGGATTTGAACCCGCGACTTCAACCTTGGCAAGGTTGCACTCTACCACTGAGTTACTCCCGCTCGTGGCGAGAGGCGTGTCTAGCCGACAGGGGGGTGGGTGTCAAGCGCCAAAATGCCGGGAGCTGAACATATCGCGGATCAAAGGCGCGAAAAACCATGATCCCGGCAGGTTGGACGCTCCAGGGGAGGGATTCCCGCAAAGTGGCGTCCCGAGCCCTGCGGGGCTTTACCTCCACCGGCAAATCCATTAAGTGGACTCACTTCTTGACCCGAGGGCGCTTGCCCTCCCGGAGGCTTCCCCATGGAACAGAAGGATCTTGACTTCTTCCGCCACTATCTGAACGACTCCCTGCAGGACATCCTCAAGAAGGGCGAAGAAACCATCGAGGACATGACCGACACCGTCGAGGTCTACGCCGACCCCGCAGACCGCGCCACGGCCGAGTCCGACCGCGCCTTCACCCTGCGCCTGCGCGACCGCGAACGCAAGCTCATCCGCAAGATCCAGGAGGCCATCGAGCGCATCGAGGACGGCACCTACGGCATCTGCGAGGAGTGCGGCGAGGACATCAGCGTGCCACGGCTCAAGGCGCGCCCCGTCACCACCCTCTGCATCAAGTGCAAGGCCCGCCAGGAGGCCGACGAGGACCTGAGGGGCGAATAGCCCCTCCCCGATGGACGCAGCCTTCTTCCGGTTTCTGGGGCCCGAGACTGCGCGGCTCCTGCAGGGCGTTCGCTTCGATACCGTCTACGGCCCCGCCCCGGGGTTCTGGACTTTCGCCTTCACGCCTCCCGTCTTCCCGGGGCCGGACCCGTCGCCCGCCTGCCGCTTTTTGCTCCTGCGCGCCCACACACGCCTGGGCCTGCTCTTCCCCTGCGAAGCCAAACCCCTCAACCCCGCCACGCCGGACGCCCGGGTGATGTGGCTGCGCAAGCGCCTCAAGGGCCGCAAGGTGCTGGGCGGGGTCTGCGACTGGCAGCGCAGGAGGCTCGTTCTGGAACTCTCACCCGGCGAAGGCCGCTTTCTTCTGCTCACCATGGAGGACGACCCCGTGGTCCTGGAGCGCCTGCCCGAGGGCTTCGCAGAGGCCCCGGGATGGGACGGCCCCGATCAGGCCCTGGCCGACCCCGCCTGCCCGCGCAGCCTGCGCCGCGCCCTGCAGCGCGAGGACCCCGAGGACCGGCCCGCCTTCCTGGGCGATTTTCTGGCCGGACGCGCGCGGGGCTTTTTCCTGGCCGAGGACGCCCCCTCCGCCGAGGGGCCGCTGCCCTGGCCCGCCTCGCGACAGTCCCTGCGCCTGCCCACGGCCCTGGCCGCCGCCATGGCCCACGGCCGTCCCGCGTTCTTCGCGGCCCTGGCCCCGGCCGACGACGAACCGGCCCGCCTGGAGAATCGGAAGAAGAAGCGGCTCGATCACCTGGAGCGCGACCGCAAGCGTCTGGACTCCCTCACGGGCCGCCAGGCGTTCGGCGAGGCCGTGGCCGCCAATCTATCCCGGCTGGACCCCCGCGCCAGGACAGGCCCCCTGACCCTGGAGCATCCCGCGCTCGGCCCTCTGGAAGTGCCCATGGACCCGGGGCTCACGGTGATCGAGAACATGGAGGCCTTCTTCCGCAAGGCCGCCAAGGGGCGGCGCGGACTGGCCCACGTTGAACGCATGGAGGGCGAGACCCTGCGAGGCGAGCTGCCCCCCGAACGCCCGCGCGCCCAGGGCCCGGCCCGTTCGACGCCGGCCACGGCCCCCCGGAAGGACCCGGACCTGCACCGCTTCCGATCCTCCGACGGCTTCCTCATCCTGCGCGGGCGCAACGCCAAGGCCAACCACCGGCTCCTGACCTCCCTGGCAAGCCCCTTCGACTACTGGCTCCACGCCGAGGGCGGACCCGGCGCGCACGTGATCCTCAAGCGCGACTCGCCCCACCAGGAGCCCCCCGAGGCCACCCTGCGCGAGGCCGCGGCCCTGGCGGCCCGCGCCTCCTGGCGGTCCGGCGAGGCCCACGCCGCCGTGCTGCTGGCCCGCGTGGCCGACGTGCGCGCCATCAAGGGCGCGGCGGCGGGCCGCGTGCGCGTGGACGTGGCCCGCACCCTCTTCGTGGACCCCGCAACGTGCCGGGAAGAGACGCTGGCCGAGGGCGCTTGACAAATTTGTTCGCGGCCCACACAACGGACTGCCTGCCTGCAATTCACAAATGAGGTAAATCGTATCATGTCGCTCAAGCGGAAGCTGCAGGTCCTCTCGTTGTTCACGGTCGTGCTGGTCACGGGGCTCTGGATTGCCGCCTGGATGGGGCTCGACGAGGCGCTCCTCCTCGCCTCGGGCTCGCCGCAGCTGGCGGGCAAGCTGGCCTCGCTCAAGTCGTGCATGCTGTGGTCGGGCGTCGCGGCCACGCTCCTGGCCGTGGCGGCGGGGGCCTTCACCGGACTCGGGCTCACCGGGCGGGTGGGGCGCGTGCTCGCCGTGATGGAACAGGCCGAAAGGGGCGACCTGGACGCCCGCTACGAGGCCCACGGAGCGGACGAGATCGACCGCATCGGCCAGGAGGTGAACACCCTCCTCGGTCGCGTGCGCGAACTCTTCGCCCAGGCCCGCGAGCACGAGGACCAGGCCGCCGAAAACGCCCGCCAGTGCCAGCTGGCCATGGACCACGCCGCCCAGGCCCGCCAGCGCGCCGAGGCCGCCCGCCGCCAGGGCATGGGCGGGGCCGCCGGGACGCTCAAGAATGTCGTCGGCGAAATCCAGCACGTGGCCAGCAACCTCTCCCAGGAAGTGGACAAGACCTCCGAAGGCGCGCACCGCCAGGCCGAGATGGTCTCCCAGGCCGCCCTGGCCGTGGAGCAGATGGATCAGGCCGTGCTGGAATCGGCCCGCAACGCCTCCGGGGCCGCCGATCTGGCTGGCAAGGCGCGCGAGTGCGCCGAGCGCGGCGCGCGCGTGGTGGACGGCGTGGTGGGCTCCATCACCGGGGCCTACGAGCGCACCCTGGAGCTCAAGGGCGTGGTGGAGGACCTGGGCGGGCGCGCCAGCGCCATCGGGGCCATCATGACCGTGATCTCCGACATCGCGGACCAGACCAACCTGCTGGCCCTCAACGCCGCCATCGAGGCCGCCCGCGCGGGCGAGGCCGGCAGGGGCTTCGCGGTGGTTGCCGACGAGGTGCGCAAGCTCGCCGAAAAGACCATGGGCGCGACCCGCGAGGTGGGCCAGGTGATCGAGGCCATCCAGTCGGGGGCGCGCGAGGCCGTTTCCGGCATGGAAAGCGCTGCCTCCGAGGTGGAGAAGGCCACCGGCCAGGCCCGCCAGTCCGGCGAGGCCCTCAAGGAGATCGTCTCCTTCGTGGACGCCACGGCGGGCCAGGTCAGCTCCATCGCGGCTGCGGCCGAACAGCAGTCTGCCGCCAGCAACCAGATCGGGCGCTCCGTGGGCGCGGTGCGCGACATCTCCGCCGACACCATGCGCGGCATGGAACTCTGCGAAAAGGGCCTGGACACCCTGATCGAGCAGGTGGGGGAGCTTGCCAACCTGAACAGCGTGTTTACCCTGCTTGGGCAGGGAACCGTGCAGGAGCTGGTGGAACAGCTCGCCACCTCCGACGAGCTGGCCTCCATGGACCGGGGCCGCATGGAGCAGGCCCTGCGCAAGTCCCTGGCCGCCAATTCCTTCGTGGAGCTGGCCTACGTCACGGACGCACGTGGCTTGCAGGTGGTGAACAACATCCCCCAGGCGGGCTTCGCCGCCCAGTACGACGGCACGGGGTTCGGCAAGAACTGGAGCACGCGCCCCTGGTTCAAAGGGGCCATGTCCCAGAAAGACATCTACATTTCCGAGGTCTACGTCTCCTCGGCCTCCCAGCAGCCCTGCATCACCGTGAGCCGCCCGGTGGAAAACCGGGAAGGCGCGGTGCTGGGCGTGCTGGGCCTGGACGTGAAGCTCGGCTGACAAGGACGCGATGCCAAGACAGAGCGGCTTCGCCCGCAAGCTCGAATTCGACGACCCGGAGCTGGCCAGGGATCTCTTCGGCCCTCACAACGCCAACCTGGCCTTCGTCTCGGAAAAGACCGGCGTGCACGCCAACTCGCGCGGGGCCGTGCTCACGTTGCGCGGCGAGACCGCCGAACTCATCGACCAGGTGGCCGAGGCCATGGTGCGGCTCTACGGCATGCTCAAGAAGGGCGTGCCCGTCTATCCCCGCGACATCGAGCCCGTGCTCGGGCGCATCAGCCGCGACCCCGACGCCCCCCTGGCCAGGGTCTTCGAGGAGGACGCCTTCCTGGTGGCCCCCAAGAAGACCATCACCCCGCGAACCTTCGTCCAGCGCGAATACCTGGGCGCGATCCGCGCCAGCGACCTCACCTTCGGCATCGGCCCCGCAGGCACCGGCAAGACCTATCTGGCTGTGGCCGCCGCCGTGGGCGACCTCCTGGCGAGGCGCGTCAAGCGCCTGATCCTCACCCGCCCGGCCGTGGAGGCAGGCGAGAAGCTGGGCTTCCTCCCGGGCGACCTGGCCGAAAAGGTCAACCCCTACCTGCGCCCCCTCTACGACGCCCTTCACGACATGCTCGACTACCAGCGCGTGGCCGCCATGCTCGCCGAAGGCGTCATCGAGGTGGCCCCCCTGGCCTTCATGCGCGGGCGCACCCTCAACGACGCCTTCATCATTCTCGACGAGGCCCAGAACACCACCCCCGAACAGATGAAGATGTTCTTGACGCGGATCGGCTTCGGGTCCAAAGCGGTGGTGACCGGGGACGTGACCCAGGTCGACCTGCCGCGCGGCGCGCCCTCGGGCCTCATCGAAGCCCGTCGCGTCCTTGCGGGCGTGCAGGGCCTTACGTTCGTCACCTTCACGGAGGAGGACGTGATCCGCCACCCCCTGGTGGGCCGGATCGTGCAAGCCTATGAACGGCATACTCAGCCGCCTGAAGAAGCCTAACTGCCAGGCCGCTTCCAAGGGCTGCGCCCCCTGCCTGCCCGGAAAACCCTGCGAGAGCCTCTCCTGGGGGTTCTATGTCTTCCTGGCGGTCATCCTGGGCGCGAGCGTCCTTGCCTCCGTGCGTTTCTCCTCCCCGGTCAAGGTCTTCCTGGCCGGAGAGGTGGCTTCGCAGGACGTCACCGCCGAGCAGACCCTGCGCTACGAAGACCGCGAAGCCACCAAGCGCAAGCGCGAGCAGGTCTCCAACAACCAGCCCCCCGTCTTCGACCTGAGTCTCGATCCCTTCGATTTGCTGTCCAAGAATGTCCTGGCCATCCTCGCCCTGGTCAAACGCAACGAGGAAGATCAGGAGAAGCTGCGCGCCTCCATCTCCGAGGATCTCAACGTCGAGTTGTCCCGCGACACGCTCTCCACCTGGCGATCCCAGGAATTCCAGGACGTCATGGCCCTCCAGGTTCTTCCCTGGCTCAGGGAGGCCTACGCCAGGGGCGTGGCGGCCAACCCCATCATGTTCGCCCCCTACAAGCAGGGCGTGCTTCTGCGCGAGCTGCCCTCGGGCATGGAGACCCTCCACCTGGAAGGCCCCGCCGTGCTCGACCTGGAGCGACTCAAGGAAGAACTCGACCAGCTCCTGCGGCGAGACCTCAAGAAAAACATCCGCGTGCGCAAGGCCGTTTTCGCCCTGGCCGGGCCCTACCTCGTGCCCAGCATCGTCTACAATCAGAGCCTCACCCAGGAGCGAAAGCGCGAGATCGTGGAGGCCATGGAGCCCGTCTACGCCAGCATCCACAGAGGCGAGATGATCGTGCGCCAGGGCGAACGCGTCACCGCCGACCAGCAGAGCAAGCTCCAGGCGCTCTACGCCCACAGGGGCAGCTTCCTCAAACCCCTGGCCATCCCCGGCACCTTCCTGCTCTCGTGCCTCTTCTTCGTGCTTCTGCATCTCTCCCACGGCAAAAAATCCGGCATCCGCGCCGTCTCCAACCGCGACTGGCTCTCCCTGGCCGCCGTCACCGCCTTTTTCGTGCTCCTGGCCAAGTTCGTGGAGCTGGCCCGCATCTCCGAGGCGCACCTCCCCGTCTTCCTCAAGACCGGACAGGTGGCCTTCGGCCTGCCCGTGGCCGGAGCCGCCGGCGTGCTCGCCATGTTCCTCCCGCAGGCGCTGTGCTCCTTCGCCGTGCTCCTGCTCTCCTACCTGGTCACCAACGAGGTGGGCGGGAATCTTTACCTTTTCAGTTATTACATGCTGGGCGGGCTGGTCTACGCGAGCATCATCCGCGACTGCGAAACCCGCCAGGACGTGCTGCGCTCCATCCTGCCCCTGGCCGCCCTCTGCGTGGTCTCCTGGCTGGGCATCGCCCTCGTCCAGGACACCGCCGGGGAACTCACCCTGGCCGGCGGCGTCCACGCCGCATTCAACGCCGTTTTCTCCCTGCTCCTGGTGCTGGGCCTGAGCCCCATCCTGGAACTCGTCTTCGGCTACACCTCGCGTTTTCGGCTCATGGAACTCATGAACCTTGAGCAGCCGCTGCTCCAGGAACTCATGGTCTCGGCCCCCGGCACCTATCATCACTCGGTCATCGTGGCCAACATGGCCGAGGCCGCCGCGCGCGCCGTGGGGGCCAACGCCCTGCTGGCCAAGGTGGCCGCCCTCTACCACGACATCGGAAAACTCAAGAATCCCCAGTATTTCATCGAAAACCTCTACGGCAAGGAAAACAAGCACAACAAGCTCTCGCCCTCCATGAGCGCCCTCATCCTCATCTCCCACGTCAAGAAGGGCGTGGAACTGGCGCGCGAGCACAAGCTGGGCGACGAGATCGCAAGCCTCATCGGACAGCACCACGGCATGACCCTCATCGCCTACTTCTACCACAAGGCCCAGGAACAGGCCGAAGCCAAAGGCGAAGAACCCGTGCGCGAGGAAGAATTCCGTTACCCGGGACCCAAGCCCCAGTCCAAAGAAGCGGGCATCATCATGCTCGCCGACGCCATCGAGGCCTCCAGCCGCACCCTCGTGGACCCCACCCCCAGCCGCATCCGGGGGCACATCCAGTCCATCATGCGCAAGCTCTACAACGAAGGCGAACTCGACGGCTCCGAACTCACCCTCAAGGACCTCACCCAGGCCTCGGAAACCTTCCACAAGATCCTCACCGGCATCTTCCACCACCGCATCGAATACCCCAACCTCGACAAGTCCAAAAACAAGGACAAAGAGAACGGCGACAAGAACGCCGCGCCCGAAAAAGCGGCGTAGTGCCGGGGTGACGCGGCAAGGGCAGGGCAGGGCGGGCAGTCCGTCGGGGAAGATGCCTCCGGCGGCCAAAGGGCTACGCCCTTTGGAATCCCACCTTGCTTCGCGACGGCGGGAGATTCGACAGACGTGGAGCGGGTGCGCGGTCGGGGAAGAAGCCTCCGGCGGGCAAAGGGCTACGCCCTCTGCACTCCCTCTCCGCTTCGCGGGCT
>NZ_JBZVFJ010000076.1:0-19099 GCF_058402725.1 Fundidesulfovibrio sp.
ATGGCCCCCGAGTCGGCCAGTTCTCGGAAGGACTCCATGGTGACGACGGCCAGGGCGGCGTCCGCGCTCAGTTGGCCGCGCCGCTTGGCCACCGTCTCCAGGGTGAAACGCATGAGTTCTTCGTAGCGCTCGTTGAGGCCCGCCAGGACGATGTCCAGGTGGTCCATGGCCGCGCGTTCCGTGGCCCGGTTGGTCTCGCGGTTGAGATCGTTCCAGGCGACCAGGGCCAGACCTGCGGAGCAGGCCCCGAGGCAGGCCAGGATGACCAGGAAGAGTCTGCCCGCGAAGGACCTGGGGAACAGGTGCGCCGTCATGTCCTGTCAGGGGGCGGGTTTCGCGGCGGGTTCGGCATCGTGGAGCGTGGCCTCGGCCAGGTATTCCACGGGGACGTGAAACTGGATGCGCCGCGCGGTGCGCAGGTTGATGGCCAGCTTGTGGGGGTCCTCGAAAATCTGGGGGAGGCGGCGCGGCGCGGCGCCGGTGAGGATGCGCGTGATGGTGCGGCTGTAGAACTCGCCGCACCAGTAGAAGTCGGGCTGAGCCATGGAGAGCAGAGCGCCCCGGCGCACTTCGAAGTCCGTGCCCATGGCGAACACGGGAATGCGCCGGTCCAGGAGCGGCGCGAGGAGTTCCGGGAGGTTGTCCTCGGCCACGCCCCCGTGGGTGGTCAGGTAGAAGGCGTCCACTTCGGAGGCGAGGCGGCGGTGGCATTCCAGCACGGCTGCCTTGGAGGCCGCGAGGTCCACCCCGGAAAAGGGGGCGTGGCACTCCACGATGGCGAAGCCCAGCCGGACGGCCAGGGGGCCGATCTGGTCCATGCCCGCGTAGGTCCTGCCCTCGGGGGTGTCCTCGCAGACCACGCCGAGGCGCTTGAAGCCCGCGAGTTTGTGGAAGAGCCTGATCTGGCGCGCATAACGCGTGGGGTCCACCCGGGCGTGCACGTGGTCGAAGCCGGAATCCTCCGCGCTTTTGATGATGCCTGCGGACAACGGGTTGCTGGTGGAGGCCACCAGGGTGGGCACCTGGTGCTCGTTGTTGGCCAGGTCCTGCCCGGCCCATGTGCCCAGAGCGAGCACGAGGTCCAGGTCTCGGGTCTTGAGGCGGTCGATGGCCGCGCGGCGCACGCCTGGGCGCACGGTCTTGTCCCACTCGGAGGACCAGAAGGCGTCCGGCACGAAGCGCAGCCAGGGGCCGGTGTCCGAGGCGGAAACGCAGGCCCAGACGTCGCGGTTCGCGCGCGGCGGATCGAAGCATTCGCCGCAGTCGGTGGGCATCCAGCCGACATCGCGCAGGCCCAGGAGAATGGACCGGAGCACCGGGGCATAGTCTTTGTAATCGCCGCCCTGGTAGTAGCCGATGCGCCAGGGGGCTCCATCCGGTCTTCCGGCGGGGGGGGCGGGGGTCTCGAAGCCCTGGGCTGTCCCGGTTGCCAGGAAGACGAGGAACAGGAGAGCGGCGAGTTTCATGGTGGACCCAGTGGACCGGCCGATACGAGCCGGGTTGAGGCGGAAGCTTGCCGGGACGGAGATTCAATCGTCAAGAAAACAGATATCCGTCGTAAAGTCCATGACGCATCGCAAGCGGCCAGCCGGTTGCCGTGAACGTCCTCCCGGGCTAGGGGAGAGAAAAACTGCGGGTTCCTGCTTGCCCGGTCGAGAGGTGGCCATGCCCTGCGTCCGCGTACCCGTCATCGGAGTTCTTCGCACGCCCCACTCCACTCTGGAGGACATCCCCCGTCAGGCCCACCTTGCTCCACAGGCCGTGGGCCGCGCCGAGTTGTATCCCGGGTTCGCCTTGGGGCTGGAGGGCATCGCCCCGGGGGACCGGGTGGTGCTCACGTTCCGCTTCCACAAGGCGCGTCGCACGGAACTGACCACGACGACCCGGAGCACGGGGCGCGTCTGCGGGGTGTTCGCCTCGCGTTCGCCGCGCAGGCCCTCGCGCCTGGGCGAAAGCGTTGTGGAGGTGACGGCCGTGGAGCCTTCGGCCCTGGTCTTCCGGGGGGTGGACATGCTCGACGGCACGCCGCTTCTGGACATCAAACCCTGGATCGACCCGGACAGGGACCGGGGCTGACCCCGGCGGACGCCATCAGCCCGTCGCGGCCTCGCCATAGAAGGAATGGTTGTAGGCCGTGACGCGGTCGTCGGCCAGGAGCAGGGCCGCGCCCTGCTCGTCCATCCAGCGCAGGAAGCCGCTTTGTTCCAGAGTGGAGGCGAAGAGGAGGAAGTCCTCCCAGGCGTGCGCTCCTTCACAGCGCGTCAGATCGGGCTGCGAGTCCTTGAGGATCTCGGCAAGGTCGGAGAGGAAGAGGGCGCGCAGGCGCGGCCAGGGCGTGAACATGCGCAGCAGGGCGGCCAGGAACGCGGCGGGCCGCTGCTCCTGGGCGGCGCTGCCCGCGCCTTCGAGGAGCGCGCAGACCAGCGCGGTCAGGTGGAGCAGGTCCAGGTAGATGAACAGGGGCTCCTTGCGTTCGATGGCGTCGCCGAGCCGGTCGAGCATGGGCTTGGCCGCCGCCTCGAAAAGATAGGGGATCATGCGGGCGTCGCGGGGCATTTGGGCCAGGAGCGCCTTGCGGCTCCACGCGGCCGAGCGGCGGCACATGGCCGCCCTGGTGAGCTTGCGGGCCTGACGGGCCACGGCGGCGCTCTCCACGAACACGCCCAGGCCCGCCTGACGCAACGCCCTGCAGAGGGCGTGGTCCTCCCCCATGCGCCCGGCATGCCCGGCGAAACCGCCCGCCGCCTGCCAGGCCTGGCGACGCATGAGGAAGACCATGCCCGGCGCGAACTCCGTGAAGCCCGTGCGCGAAAGGGCTTCGCAACGGTCGTAGGCGCCCAGGTAGCGCGAAACGGTGTCTGTGCCCAGGTAGCCCGCCACGTGTCCGGCCACCAGCCCCACTTCCGGTCGCAGGGCGTGGGGCGCGGCCAGGGCCAGCCAGTCCGGGGCCAGGCGGATGTCGCTGTCGGCAGAGAGGATGAGTTCCCCCCGGGCGGCCTCGATGCCCGTCGTCTTGGCCCGGGTGAAGCCCTGATTGGCTTCCAGGCGCAGCACGCGCAGGCGCGGGTCGTCCGAAGGCGGCGCGAAGGGCGTCGCCGAGCCGTCGTCCACCACCACGATCTCGTCTGGTCGCAGGGTCCAGCCCGCCTCGTTTTCCAGCAAGCCCAGGAGCAGTTCGGGGTCGTTGTAGGTGTAGGTGCACAGGGTGATGGTCATGGGTTGCGGGCCTCCCGCGGGCTGATGGGGTCCCCGGGGCGCGGGGCGGCCGATCCCCGGGGCGGTCCGGCCTTGATTCGCCTCCTGGCGCGGTCAGGCGTCCTTCCGATCAAAGGGGGCCAGGGCCTGGACGATGTAGGGGGGGATGACCACGCCCGCGCGCGCCAGGTTGTCGCGCGCCTCCAGCACCTTGGCGATGTCGATGCCCGCCCCGCTCCAGTAGGCGGCCGGATCGTCCAGGAAGGCTCGGATCACGGCCAGGGCCTCGGGGTAGGAGCGCACCAGGTGGCAGCAGTTGACCACCCACATGGGGCCAAGGGGGGGAATCTCGGCCTGGCCCGTCTTGTGGGCCGAGGAAAGCTCCTGGAACTGCTCGATGGACTTGCGCCAGAGGTGTCCGCCCTCTCCGCCCAGGCCCAGGGGGTCCACGAAGACGTAGGGCGCGGGGAGACAGTGGCCGATCTTCATGAAGGTGAGCGCCATGTTCACCTCGTAGCTCGTGCCGTAGCCGCCCACGTTGAACACCTTGAAGAGGCTGCGCCGGTCCAGGATGTCCTGGCGGGTGTTCAGGGCGATGTTCACGAACTGCACCACGGCCTCGGGGGAGAAGTTGGTGCGCTGGCCGATCTTCTCGCCGTCGATGCCCACGCCGATGCGGTAGATGCCGTGGCGGGCGGCGGCGTCGTCCACGGCCTTCATGACGCCCGGACCGGAGCCGTGGGCGATGGCCAGGCCCTCGCCCAGGCGGGGGTCTGCGGCCAGGGCGGCGAAGAACTCCTCGAATTGGGGCATGAGGATGGGCTTCAACTCGTCCACCACGGAGCCGAAGAGCGCCGCCGTGGTGTGCAGGCGTCCCAGGCGCTCCTTGCCCTCGGCCGAGACCCAGAAGCCGCTGTTGAACTCGCGCACGTGGCAGGCCTCGTCCTGGGCGAAGATCATGTAGAAGCGCATGCCCTCGCGCCAGAGGCGGTTGATCTCCTCGTAGGAGGACTGGTCCAGGTAGTATTCCGGGTTGCCCCCGTTGCGCGATCCGCGCATGTTGATGCTGCGGATCACCACCACGCCCACGCCGTTGCGCTTGAGCACGCGCAGGGCGTCCACCGGCGGCAGCGAGTCGCTGACGAACACCTTGGAGAGGCTCTGCTCGCCGCCCACGTACTTGAGGTCGTGCAGGAAGTTGCGGAAGCGCTTGGGGATCTCCTCGCCGGTGAGGATGGACTCGGGCACGTTGCCCCTGGCGCACTCGTAGACCAGGCGCCACTGGAACTCCGGAATCCAGCGGTTGTCCTCCTGCTCCCAGGGGATGGTCACGATGCGTCCGGGCATCATGATGCGGCCGTAGAGTCCGCCGCCGCCGGGCGCGGCCGAGATCTCGTCGAAGAGGGCGCGGCAGGCATCGGCGTTGAAGATGTCCGTGATCTCCGCGAAGTCCACGCCCCGGGCCAGGATGGCCGAGGCCTTGCCGGGCTTGAGCACCCGGGCGGTGATGGCGCTCACGCGCTCGTCGGCCGGATAGAGCTTGATGCGCAGGCGCAGGTCGCGGAAGGGCACGGGGGCGTCGCCGCGGTTGTAGATTTCGGCCTGGCGCAGGGTCTCTATGCCCGTGGTGCGCACGCCGTCGAGCAGGCGCGAGGCAAGGTGGAACACGCCGGGCCGGTTCAGGTCGCGCGAGATGAAGGCCGTGTAGGGCCCCAGCGAGATGCGCAGGGCGCTCACCATGAATTCCTTGGGGCCGAACTCCTCCGGCAGGCCCGAGGGCGCGGGCTGCTGGAACATGGCCAGGCCGTGCTTGCCGCGCACGATCATCTCCGCGAAGTTGTTGGGGATGGAGATGAGCCGCTGGGAGAGGATGTAGCGCACGTTCTCCAGGGGCACTTCCAGCACGCCGTCGGGTCCGATCTCGTGGCCCTGGCCCAGCAGCAGTTCCTCGCGCTCCAGGGCCTTGAGGACCTCCTCGCGCGGGAGATGGCCCGAGAGGGGCACGAAGAGCCTCCCGATGTCCACGGGGGAGCGTCCGGTCAGGGCCTGGAGGTCGGAAAGGGACTCGGCAAGGTGGCGGTTGAGCGCCGAGACCACCACCGGCAGTTCGATGGCCTTGGTCTTGTCCGAGACGTGGGGCTCTCCCTCGCCCAGGTGGATGTCGATGCCGATGCGCGAATGGCCGCTGCGCCCGCTCACGTCCAGGAAGTCTTCCAGCGGGCGCGATTCGGACTTGGCGCGTCCGGCAATGTCGCGCACGAGGCCGCGCAGGGAGTCCGAGACGTGGCTGAAGCGCATGGTCCCGAAAAGCTGGGGCGCGGCGAGGTCCTGGTTGAAATGGATGACGCTGGCCTCGACGAGCTGGCCGTCGCCGGTGACGAAGGGAGCGAGTTTCATGCCGTGGTCCGGGTCCTTTGCATGGCGGTTGAAAAGGGATAGACTGGTTAGCGTGATTCGCCCACCAGTGCAACAACCCCGCCGCAGCGCCTGAGGTGGACCCATGGCGACCCTGATCGGCGTGGTGATCTCCAACCGCGACTACGGCTCGCGCCTGCCCGGGCTCTTCGCCTCCCTGGCGGCCCAGACCGTGGGACTGGGGCGCGTGGAGTGCGTCTTCGCCGACGACGCGAGCTCCGACGGTTCCCTGGAGACGGCCCGCGCCCTGGGACACGCCCTGCCCTTCGCGCGCTTCGAGGCCCGGGCCGTAGGGCCGCTGGGGCACCCCGCGCGCACGCGCAACGCGGGGTTCGCCCTCACCACCTCCGCCGCCGACCCCCTGCTGTTCCTCGACGCCGACGACCTCCTTGCGCCCCGCCACCTGGAAGTCTGCGCGCAGGCACTGGAGCGCGGGGCGCAGATTGTCACCTGCGACTACGAGGAGCGCACTCCCAAAGGCAGCCGCATCGTGCGCCTGCCCGATTTCGACCCGGCGCTCCTTCGCACACAGAACATCTTGAGCATCGGCAGCATGATGCGTCGCGAGGTGGTCCTGGCGCTGGAAGGCTTCCGCGACCACTCCGACTACGAAGACTGGGACTTCTGGGTGCGCGCCGCGCACCAGGGGTTTCGTTTCGCCCGCGCGCCCGAGGCGCTCTACGTGCACGTGCGCCATGGCGACAGCTTCTCGTTGCGGGCCGAGGCGCGCGACGGCCGGGCCAAGGCGGCCATCGTGGCCGCCACCCCCGGCTTCTTTCCGCCCGAGACCAGGCGCTGGGCCAAGGCGTACCTGGAGGGCAAGCCCTGGGCTCAGCCCCTGACGCGGGGGGTGATCCCCCGCGAGGAGGACGTGCGCGCCCTGCGCGACGCCTGGGCCGCCCTGCGTACGGCCCGGGCGCGCCGGGAGGGTTGAAGGGTCCGGCTTGCGCGCGGCCGTTCCCCGCCCCCCCCCGAAAGCGGAGCCTGCCGGGGCCGCCCCCCACCCTGGCGGGGGAGGGCGGCCCGAAGGCTCAGATGTCGTGGACTTCCAGGTAGACCAGGGTCTGATTGAGCAGCTGATAGGCGATCTCGCCGAAGGTGGCGGGGCCGCTGAAGGGCTCGGTCTTTTTGCCTTCCAGCTCGGAATAGAGGTAGTTGAGGATGCAGTTGCAGGAGAACACCAGGTTGGCGGGCTGGATGTTGCATGCCGAGCAGAGCTTGCCGGTGAACTGCGCTGCGTAGTCCGCCACGGGGCGGGCGTGCTTGTAGCGGATGCCGGTGAACACGGGGGCGTAGAACTTCACCTCGCCGTCGGCCTCGTCGATGCCCTGGAAGCTGATGTTCACCAGCGCCCCGTAGTAGTCGGCCACCAGGGGGAGCTTGGTGTCCAGGCGGTTCTTCACCAGATAGGCCGCGAAGTTGCGCCGCTCGCCGTTGACGAGCACGTCCTTGGTGGCGAACCCGGTTTCCGGGAAGGTGAGCGTGTCGCCGTCGCCCTGCTCGAAGAGATTCACGATGCCGATTTCGGCCGCCTTGCCCGGGGGCAGCGTGGCCGCGAGCACCAGCGCGCCCTCCTCCAGGACCTCGCCGGTCTGCCCGTTGTAGACCTTGGGCGTGCGCTTGCCCAGGTCGTCCAGGTGCACGCCCGCGATCCAGCCGATGAGCGGCACCGTGCCGAAATCCTTGTAGTTGGGGGCGTTGAGCGCGAAGGAGAGATGGGCCTTGCTCATGGCCGGGATGAGGATGAAGCTGAAACCGTTGTCCGGGCCGTCCGAGTAGACGTGGCTCAGGGAGTTCTGGTCGTAGGCCTTGATCTCCAGGGACGCGGCGATGTCCGTGATGTCGGTGGCGAACACCTGCTCGCGGGTGGAAAGGCCGCCCAGTTCGTTGGTGATGAAATAGGGGATGGTTCCGGCGATCCAGGAACCTTTGGGCAGGCGGCTCAGGGCCTGCTCGTCGCCCGCCAGGATCAGTTTGCGCCCGGAGGCGATGGCCGTGGAGGCCGTTTCGAGGGACATCAGTTGCTGGCTCATGGGTCCTCCTAGCCGAAGATGGTCTTCAGGTCGTCCTGGACGCTGGGGATGTGGCTGTTCTTGGCGTACACGTCGTACAGCTGGTCGATGCCCGCCTTGACGTTGTCGGGAGACGGGTTCTCGCTCAGGCTTCGCGTCAGACGCCCAAGAAGAATCTTCGCAGCGAGGAACTTCAGCTCGAAGGCCTTCTTTCCGGTCACCACGTCCTGCCATTGTTTGCTGCTCTTCGCGGGAAGACTCATGCCAACCTCCTTGCGTTGCGGGATACTCGGGAGCCGCCGGGTGAACCCCACGGCCCCGGCTGGACGGCAGAAAAGCAAGGACCAAACCACACTGAAAAGGAATGTACATTCAGTATGTTGCGTGCATGTGAGGCGAAATGCCCCCTCCCAGGCGGGACAAATGGATACGGCCCTTCATCCGTCTTTCGCATGATAGCTTGTGAATTCGGACGAATATCCTCCCGATCCGGTGTGTCCGGATTGTACGGATCCGGGTCATTTTGATGCAGGGCGTGACGGCGAGGTCACGAACGGGCGACATTTCGTGTTCCGTTTCGCCGGGAGGTCTGTTCGCCTGCAAGTGCTTCCCAGAATGCGCGGGAGGATTATATGAGAGGTTCGCGGACGGCGCTGCCCGCCGACCCATACCAGGACCATCCACCGGAGACACGCGCATGCAAGACGCTCAGTGCCTGATCATCGGCGCGGGCCCCGCCGGGCTCTCGGCCGCCATCTACACCGCCCGGGCCGGCATGAGGACCCTCGTGCTCGGCAGCGACCCGAAAATCGCGGGCGACTACGACATCGACAACTATTTCGGCTTCGAGGACACCATCTCCGGGCGCGACCTCATGGCGCGCGGACGCCTCCAGGCCCAGCGATTCGGGGCCGAGATCCGCCAGGAGAAGGTCCTGGGCGTGCACCACGGCGACAACGGGCGCTTCCACGTGAAGACCGACCAGGCTGAGTACGACGCCTGCGCCGTGATCCTGGCCACGGGCGCGGCGCGCAACCGCCCGAAGATCAAAGGGCTGGCGGACTACGAGGGCAAGGGCGTCTCCTACTGCGTTTCCTGCGACGGCTTCTTCCACCGGGGCAAGCCCGTGATGGTGGCCGGGGAGGGGCTCTTCGCCGCCAACCAGGCACTTGAGCTGCTGGCCTACACCCAGGACGTGCGCATCTGCACCCTGGGCAAGCCCGCTGCCATCCCCCCGGAATACGCCGAGCGCCTCGGCAAGGCGGGCATCGAGGTGATCGAGGCGGCCGTGGAATCCCTGGAGGGAGATCCGGGCCTGACGGCCGTGCGCCTTGCCGACGGCCGCCGCATCGGGATTTCCGGCCTCTTCATCGCCATGGGCGAAGCCTCGTCCACGGACTTCGCCTACACCCTGGGCGTGGCGCGCAGCGGCATCTTCCTGGAAACCGACCGGGACATGAAGACCAACATCGAGGGCGTGTTCGCCGCCGGGGACTGCACAGGGGGCTTCCTGCAGATCGCCGTGGCCGTGGGAGAAGGCGCGCTGGCCGGGCGCTCGGCCATCGCGTGGCTCAAGTCCAGCTGCCCGGGCGGGGGCAAACAGTGAAGACGGGGCGCGAAAATCCTTGACACGTCTTTGAAATGGAGCGTATGAATCCAGATTCAGACTTGAGCTGGAGGGGCCTATAGCTCAGTTGGCAGAGCTTCCGGCTCATAACCGGGTGGTCCCAGGTTCGAATCCTGGTGGGCCCACCACTCGCATCGAGGACCAGCACTTGCCGATTTTCCGCACCTTGAATCAATCCCGCGCCCGGCGCACCAACTGCAGGCATCAAGGCGCTTTCCCAGGGGTCTACCCGGAAAGCGCCTTCCTTTTTGCGCAATGAACATCACCGATCTCTTCGCACTCGTCGAGCGCCTCGCTCCGCCGCGCATGGCCGCCTCCTGGGACCGCTGCGGCGTCCAGGTGGCCGGCGCTCCCGGCAAGGCCTCCCGGCTGGCCGTGGCCCTGGACCCCCTGCCCGCCACCCTGGCCCAGGCCCTGGACTGGGGCGCGCAGGCCGTGCTCACCCACCACCCCCTGGGCAAAACCCCGCGCCTGCCGGACCGCCCGGACGCCCACCGCGAGGCGCTCAAGCTCCTTCTCGGACGCGACGCCTGGCTCTTTGCGGCCCACACCTCGCTCGACTGCGCCCCCGGCGGCCCAGCCGCCTGGCTGGCCGACGAGCTGGGCCTCGCGGAGCGCGCCGTGGTGGACCCCCAGGGCGAAACCCGGCGCATCATGGCCTTCTACAAGGAAGTGGCCATGGACGGCTTCGACGCCTTCCAACTGCCCGAGGGCCTGGGCGTGGACCGCCTCCACTTCGACCGCGACGCCCTGCGCCACGCCCCCCAGGCCTTCTCCTGCCCCGAGCCCCACTGGCCCGCCCTGCGCGCGGCCCTGGAGGCCTGCCCGGACGTTTCGTCCATGGCCGGGGCCGTGCGCCTGGCCCAGCCCGCCGAGCCCTACGGCTACGGCATCGTCGGCCGCCTGCCCTCCCCCATGGCCTGGGACGCTTTCCTGGCCGAGCTCTGGCGGCTGCTGCCCCGGGCCTTCCTCTCCTTCGCGGGCGACGCCCCCGCCAGGGTGGAACGCGTGGCCTACTGCACCGGCTCCGGCGCTTCCTGCGGGGCCAGGGCCTTCGCCCTGGGCGCGGACGTGTTCCTGACGGGCGACGTGACCCATCACTTCGCCCTGGATCTGGCCCCCCTGGGGCTCACCGTGGACTGCGGCCACCACGTGCTGGAGCAGGAGATGATGCGCCGCTTCGCCGGTCGTCTCGCCGACGAGACGCGCGGCCAGGGACTGGAAGTTCGCTTTTTCGAGAGCCCCGACCCCCTGCGGGCGGCGCTCAGACCTTCGTGACGGACCGCCGGGACCTTGCGTCCCGGCCATGCGACCCCGTGTCGGTAGAGAATCATCCCGGCGGCTCCACGCGTCGGGGGACATAAGCCAGGGGCGCTTCGGGCGCCTGGAGACGGCATGTACCACAAGCAGATCGAACAGTTGGTGATGCTCCAGCGCATCGACGGCGAAATCCTCACGCTGCGCACCGAGCTGGACAACGCGCCCCAGGAGATCCAGAGCCTGGAGAAGAGACACCAGGATGCCGAGACCGCGCGCAACGTGGTGCTCGAAAAGCTGGGCTACCTCACCGACCAGCTCAAGCGCCTGGAAAACGACATGGAAGAAGACCATGTCCGCCTGCGCAAGTCCAAGAGCAAGATGATGATGGTGGGCAACTCCAAGGAATACCACGCCATGGTGCGCGAGATGGACAACCTGGAGAAGCTCAACCGCTCCCGCGACGAGGAGAAGGCCGCCTTCGCCGAGGAACTGGAGCGCCAGACCAGCGCCGAACAGGAAGTGACCGCCAAGGCCGTGGCCGTGAGCCAGGAGCTGGACGTGGCCCGCGCCGGGCTCGACGAGCGCATGCAGGCCGCCCGCAAGCGCCTGGAGGTGCTGGCCGGGCAGCGCAAGGAGGCCTGCAAGGTCCTGCCGCCGCCCATCCTCTCCCGTTACGAGTTCATCCGTTCGCGCCTGCCCAACCCGGTCATCGTCTCGGTGGACCAGGGCGTGTGCGCGGGCTGCAACATCTCCATCCCGCCCCAGGCCTTCATCGAGCTGCAGAAGGGCCAGCAGATCCTCTCCTGCCCCAACTGCCAGCGCCTGATCTTCTGGGTGCAGCACATCGCGCCCCAGACGCCCCCCGAAGGGAGCCAGGACGCCAAGGCCTAGTCAACAATCCCCCGGCCGGACGCCCACCGAGGTGGACGCGTCCGGACCGGGGGCTTCTGAAGGTTCGGGGAGTCGGACAGGCTGTCGCCGCGGGGAAACCCGGGGAGGAAAGTCCGGACTCCGCAGGGCAGGACGCTGGGTAACCCCCAGGGGGAGCGATCCCCGGAGAAGCGCCACAGAAAGCAGACCGCCGGCCGGGTCCACCCGGCCGGTAAGGGTGAAACGGTGGAGTAAGAGCCCACCAGTTGCCGCGGTGACGCGGCAAGCTAGGCATGCCCCGTCCGGAGCAAGACCAAATAGGGAAGCGTTCGAGGCCGGCCCGGCCGAGCTTCCGGGTAGGTTGCTGGAGGCGGCGGGCAACCGCCGTCCTAGAGGAATGACAGCCGCCGTCCCGCAAGGGGCGGCTACAGAATCCGGCTTACGTCCGGCTCCCCTTACGCCTTCATCATGAACACCTGGATCGTCCTTCTTGCCGCAGGCAGCGGCTCCCGGCTGGCAGCCGCCTCGGGCGGCGCGAAAAAGCAGTTCCTGGACGCGGGCGGATCGCCCGTGTTCTGGCGCTCGTCCCAGGCCCTGGCCCGTTGCGCGGGCATCTCCGGCATCGTCTTCGTCTTCCCTCCCGAAGAACTGGACGCGGGCCGAGAAGCCGTCGAATCCCTCGACGCGCAGGCCCCCCTCGGGCTCGACCGGCGGGTGGTCCACGGCGGCGCGCGTCGCCAGGATTCCCTGGAGAACGCCCTCTCCGCCCTGCCCCGGGAGTGCACCCACGTGCTCGTGCACGACGCGGCGCGCTGCTTCGTCACCCCGGACGTGGCCGCCCGGGTCCTGGAGGCCCTGCGGTCCGGGGCCAAGGCCGTCATCCCCGCCGTGCCCGTCAAGGACACCGTGAAGCAGGTGGACGCCCGGGGCGTGGTGGTCGCCACGCCCGAGCGCGCCAGCCTCCGGGCCGTGCAGACCCCCCAGGGCGTTGAACTCGAAGCCCTGCGCGCCGGGTTCGCGCTGGCGCGGCGCGAAAACCTCACCGTCACCGACGACGCGGGCCTCGTGGAGGCCCTGGGCCTGCCCGTGTCCGTGGTGGAAGGCTCGGAAGCCAACGTGAAGATCACCACCCCGGAAGACCTGCGCCTGCTCGCCCCGGCCCCGGCCCCGGCCGCCCTGCCCCGCGTGGGCTTCGGCTACGACGTGCACCGCTACGCCTCCCAGGCCGAGGCCGACGCCCCCAACGCACGGCCCATGGTGCTGGGCTGCGCGCCCATCCCCGGCGCGCCGCGCGTGCTGGCCCACTCCGACGGCGACGTGCTCCTGCACGCCCTGGCCGACGCCCTCCTGGGCTGCCTCTGCCTGGGCGACATCGGCCAGCACTTCCCGGACACGGACCCCGCCCTCTCCGGGGCCGCAAGTTCCGTGCTGGTGGCCGAGATCCTGGCCCGTTTCGCGCCCGCAGGGCTCACGCTGGTGCACGTGGACCTCACCGTGGTGGCCCAGGTCCCCAAGGTGGGACCGCACCGGGAGCACATCCGGCGCAACGTGGCCGGGCTGCTGGGCCTTGCCCCGGAGCGCGTCAACGTGAAGGCCACCACGGAGGAGAAACTCGGCTTCACGGGCCTCAAGCAGGGCATCAAGGCCTACGCCACGGCCACCGCCGTGGAGACCGGAGCGCCCCGCGCTGGCTGATCCGCCGAGCAACGGCATCTGCTGTCAATACGTTGAAATGACAGTGTAAAATGCATGTCGCGTGCTCACTCCCCCACCGGGAGGCCCGGCGCGTCTTGACTTTTGCCACCCGCTCTGCAACCAGATTCCCCCGACCTCCAAGCTCTTCAAGGACCAGCCATGCAGCTCTACAATACCCTCACGCGCGCCAAGGAAACCTTCACGCCCGTCCACCAAGGCCGGGTGAACATGTACGTCTGCGGCATCACCGCCTACGACTACTGCCACATCGGCCACGCCCGTTCGGCCGTGGTCTTCGACGTGCTCGTGCGCTATCTGCGCGCAAAGGGCCTGGAGGTGCGCTTCGCCCGCAACTTCACCGACGTGGACGACAAGATCATCAAGCGCGCCCAGGAGGAAGGCCTGGCCTCCGAGGCGGTCTCGGAGAAGTACATCGCCGCCTTCTACGAGGACATGGACCGCCTGGGCATCCTGCGCGCCGACCTGGAGCCCCGCGCCACCCGCTACATCGGGGAGATGCTCCAGCTGGCGCAGCACCTCATCGACACCGGCTTCGCCTACGCCACGCCCTCTGGAGACGTGTACTTCCGGGTGCGGGCCTTCAAGCCCTACGGCAAACTCTCCGGGCGCAACCTGGAGGAGCTCCAGAGCGGCGCGCGCGTGGCCCCGGGCGAGGAAAAGGAAGACCCCCTGGATTTCGCCCTCTGGAAGGCCGCCAAGCCCGGCGAACCCACCTGGGAGAGCCCCTGGGGTCCGGGACGACCCGGCTGGCACCTGGAATGCTCCGCCATGAGCGAAGACCTCCTGGGCCTGCCCCTGGACATCCACGGCGGCGGCCAGGACCTCGTCTTTCCCCACCACGAGAACGAGATCGCCCAGACCGAGGCAGCCACCGGCAAGGACTTCGCCCGCTTCTGGGTGCACAACGGCTTCGTGCAGATCAATTCTGAAAAGATGTCGAAATCGTTGAATAATTTCGTGACGATCCGCGACATCTTCGGCTACTGCCTGCCCGAGGTGCTGCGCTTCTTCCTGGTGGCCGCCCACTACCGCTCGCCCCTGGACTACTCCACCGAGGCACTGGACGAAGCGGAAAAGGGCATCCGCCGCATCTACGCGGCCCTGGCCCAGACGGACGAGGCGCTGGCCGGGACCAAGTGGTCCGCCAACGCCGCCCCTGCCGAACTGCTCGCGGAGCTGGACGGCCTGGAAAAGGGCTTCGACCAGGCCATGGAGGACGACCTGAACACCGCCGCCGCCCTGGGCCACATCTTCGGCATGGCGCGTCTGGCCGGTCGCGTGATGGAAGACAAGGCCCTGCGCAAGAGCCAGGGCGGCAAGGGGATTCTCGAGCGCATCCGGGGCGGCTTTGCCCGGTACGCCGCCATCCTGGGCGTGTTCGGCAGCGAACCGGCCCGCTTCCTGGCCGACCTGCGCGACTCCCGGGCCGCGCGCAAGGGCATCGAGTCCTCCAAGGTGGACGACCTGCTGGCCCAGCGCAAGCAGGCCCGCCAGGACAAGGACTTCGCACGCTCCGACGCCATCCGCGACGAACTGGCCGCCATGGGCGTGGAGGTGAAGGACACCCCCGCCGGGGCCGTCTGGGACGTGGCCTAGGCGCTCACGCGACAGCATGCAATACAGGGGCGGCTTCGGCCGCCCCTTTCGTTTCGTGCGCCTCTCACACCGGGGGGAAGCGTTTGAGGTCGGCAAGGCCGCCAGGATCAGGCTGCACTCCGCCCAGGGCTGCCTGCGGGGCCGGGTCCGTCGCTGTCGACGGTCACGGGCGTCAAAACCACCCTGCTTCTCTCTGCGCTCCGGTGGCCCGTGTCTAGAGCGGCAGCCGCGAGGCCTCGCGGGCCAGGGCGGCCAGACGCCGGGCGCGCGCACCGCTTTTCTCCACGGCGGAGCGCGCCTGGGTGTCGCGGATGTTCAGGGCCACGGTCTCAAGGGCCGTGGCCGACTCGTCCAGACGGTCGGCCAGCAGGGGCAGGCCGCGCAGTCCTTCCTCTCCCAGGGGCCTGGCCAGCAGGCCTGCCAGCTCGCGGGCGGCCTCCCGCGCCCTGGCGGCGGCGCGGGCGTAGGTCTCGCGCAGGAAGGTCCGCTCCTGGGCGGAGAGCCCGGCGTCGGAGGCTGCGCGCTGGGCCGCCTCGGCCATGAGCCGTCCCAGCGCTTCGTCCTCCGCGCCCACGGCCTGGGCGTAGGTCCCCCGCAGGCTCGCGCCCACGTCCCCGGCCGAGGACGGGGAGAACCGGGCCTGGGGCGCAAGCTCCAGACTGGCGAACATGGTGTTGAAATCCTTGATGTACTTCTGCAGCGATCCCGCAGGGCCCACGCCCGTCAGCTCCAGGCGGCCGAAGCCCGTGAGCCGTACGCACAGGTAGTATTCCAGGCCGGTCCCGTCCTTGGGGACCAGCCAGGCCACCAGCGTGCGCGCGGTGTCGTCCTGCTGGAGGTGGCGCAGGGCGTAGCGCTCCGGGGAGACGTGCCAGAGCGCCGTGAACTCCAGGTTCCTGTCCCGGGCCATCACCTCCAGCACGCCCTGGGGCGTGGGGGTGCGCACGGCCTTGACCACCAGGGTGGGGTAGCCCTTGGCGGTCTTCACGCCGTCTTCGTGGGCCAGCACGGCGGCCACCCCGCCCTCGCCGCGCTGGGTGACGCTCCAGCCCGGCGCGGGCGTGAGCACGTAGGCCCCTCCTGAACCGGCCAGGGGGTCGCGGGGATCGCCTGACGGGCCGGAACCCATGCAGGCAGACACGAGAAGCGTCAGAAGGGCGGCAAAGAGCGTGCGCATGGCGAAGGTCTCCTCGGCACGGGGCAATGCGCCGCCCTGCGGGCTTTTGTCAAGGCGGCTCCTGGTGTAGGGTGCCCCCATGGACCTTGCCCCCCTCACGCAGCTCGACCCTTGGCGCTGGATGCTGCCGCCCCGCGACGGCATGCGCGTGCCAGCCGTGTTCGTCGGTTCGCGCCGCCTCCTGCGCGACCTGGAGGAGGCCGCCGCGCGCCAGGCCGTCAACGTGGCGCGTCTCCCGGGCATCGTGGACGCTTGCTGCGTGATGCCCGACGCCCACTCGGGCTACGGCTTCCCCATCGGCGGCGTGGCCGCCTTCGATCCGGACCAGGGCGGCGTGGTCTGCGCCGGGGGAGTGGGCTACGACATCGCCTGCGGCGTGCGCACCCTGGCCACGAACCTGGACGCCCGGGACCTGGATCCGGTGATGGAGCGCCTGGCCGACCGTCTCTTCGCAGCAATTCCTTGCGGCGTGGGCGTGGGGGGCGGGCTCGCCCTGAAGGACAGGGACCTGGACGCACTGCTGACGGGGGGAGCGGCCTGGGCCGTGAAACGGGGCTTCGGCGAGAAGGCAGACCTGGAGCGCATCGAGGACCGGGGCATTGCCCCGGGCGCCCAGCCGGACAATGTCTCCCCCGGGGCGCGCGCCCGCCTGGGCTCCCAGGTGGGCACTCTGGGCTCTGGCAACCACTATCTGGAGGTGCAGCGCGTCGAGGAGATCTTCGACGACCGTGCTGCCGCCGCCCTGGGGCTCTTCCCCGGGCAGGCGCTGGTGAGCGTGCACTGCGGCTCGCGCGGGTTGGGGCATCAGGTGGCCACGGATTTCATCGACCGCATGCGCGGGGAGGCCCAGCGGCACGGCTTCGCCCTGCCCGACCCGCAGCTGGCCTGCGCCCCCATCGACTCGCAGACGGGCCGGGACTACCTGGGGGCCATGCGCGCGGCGACCAACTGCGCCCTGGCCAACCGCCAGGTTATCGACCACCTCGTGCGCCGCGTCCTGGAAGAGTTCTTCCCCGGTGCGCGCCCGCGCCTGGTGTGCGACGTGTCCCACAACACCTGCAGGGAGGAGCTCCTGGGCGTGGAGGGCCGCGCCAGGCGGCTCTTCGTGCACCGCAAGGGGGCCACGCGCGCCTGGGGGCCGTCCCATCCCGGGTTGCCGGATGCCTTCCGGGGCCTGGGCCAGCCCATGCCCGTGGGCGGCAGCATGGGCACGGCCTCCTATCTCCTGCGCGGGACCGACCTTTCCCTGGAGCGCTCCCTGGGCTCGGCCTGCCACGGCGCGGGGCGAGCCCTTTCGCGCTCCCAGGCGCTCAAGCGCTTCAAGGGCCGCGACGTGCTGGAGAGCATGGCCCGGCGGGGCGTGACGCTGCGGGCCAAGGGGCTTCGCGCCGTGGGCGAAGAAGCCCCGGGGGCCTACAAGGACATCGATGCCGTGGTGGAGGCCGCGGAGCAGGCCGGTCTGGCCGCGCGGGTGGCCCGGCTGGCCCCGCTGGCCTGCGTCAAGGGTTGATGTTGCAAATGCTCACGAAGCTGCTAGTGAACAGCACTCAATGCTGCACCACGACTTCTCCAAAACCCGGCTGAGCCTCCTGGTCATCGATGCCTCGGCGGACTTCCGTCTGTCCTTGGCCAACCGGCTTCTGGGACTTTCGCGCATCGACGGCGACCTGCACACTGCGGGCAGCGTGGCCGAAGCCTGGCAGATCCTGGCCATGGGCTCCTTCGACGCCGTATTGGCCGGTCTGCCCCTGCCCCCGCCCTCGGATTCCGATCCGGGCGAACTGGCTGCCATCTTCTCCGGCATCCAGGTGGTGGGCTTCAGCGACACGGGGGCGAGGCTGTTCCTGCACCCGTCGCTCACCGACAACGTGGCCATGGTGCTGCCGCGCGCCCGACTGGACAACTCCCTGCTGGAGCAGGCCATCCTGGCTGCCGTGGGCAAGGCCCGCCTCTGTCGGCAGCTGGAGGCCGCCCAGGTTGGGCTCATCGCCTCGGAGAAGCGCTTCCAGAACGTCATCGACAACAACGCCGACGGCATCGTGGTGGTGGACCTGAGCGGTCGCATCCGTTTCGTGAACCCGAGCGCCGAGAAGCTCTTCGGCGTGCCCGCCTACCTGCTGGTGGGCGAGCCCTTCGGCCATGCGCTCATTCCGGGCGGGAGCATGGAGATCGAAATGCTCACCCGCGACGGCGAACTCAAGACCGTGGAGATGCGCGCCGTGCAGTCGCGCTGGGAGGGCGGCGAGTTCGTCTACCTGGCCAGCCTGCGCGACATCTCCTCCCGCAAACGCCTGGAGCGCGACCTTACCGCCATGAAGGAGGCCGCCGAGTCCGCCAACCGCGCCAAGAGCCAGTTCCTGGCCAACATGAGCCATGAAATCCGCACGCCCATGAACGGCATCCTGGGCATGACGGAGCTTCTGCTGGCCTCGGAACTCACGCGCAAGCAGCGCTACCACCTGGACATGGTGCGCCAGTCGGCAGCCTCGCTCATGGAGATCCTCAACGACATCCTGGATTTTTCCAAAATCGAAGCGGGGAAGCTGGAGTTGGAGGAACAGGTCTTCGACCTGCACGCCACCATCCGCAGCGCGGTCCGCATCTTCACCGCCCTGGCCCAGGACAAGGGGCTGGACCTGGGCTACTCCATCGCGGGCGACGTGCCCCGCCGCGCCCGGGGCGACTCCGGACGCCTGCGCCAGATCATCGTGAACCTCGTGGGCAATGCCGTGAAGTTCACCTCCCAGGGAGAAATCCGCATCAAAACCGGTTGCCTGCGTCTGCCCTGCGACGCCGCCCCGGTCGAAGCACTGCTCAGCATGGAGGTGGCCGACACGGGTTCGGGCATCGCAAAATCCAAGCTGGACACCATCTTCGAGAGCTTCACCCAGGTGGACAACTCTTCCACCCGCAAATATTACGGCACCGGACTGGGGCTGGCCATCTGCAAGCATCTGGTGGAACGCATGGGTGGCTCCATCCGCGTGGAGAGCGAGGAAGGCAAAGGCAGCGTCTTCAGTTTCGAGGTGAAGCTGCGCCTCGTGGACGACGTCTGCACCCTCCCCCTGCCCAAGCCCGCGCCAAAACCCAAGATCGCCCCCCTGACCATCCTCCTGGCCGAGGACAACCTGATCAACCAGCTCTTCGCCACCGAGATTCTGGAGCAGGACGGGCACAAGGTTGTGGCCGTGCCCAACGGCGCGCTGGCCCTGGAAACCCTGCGCGACACCA
>NZ_JBZVFJ010000077.1:0-18929 GCF_058402725.1 Fundidesulfovibrio sp.
CCAGGGCGGAGCCCTGGCGGGAGAGGTCTGGAGAGGGCAGCGCCCTCTCCAGCGGCCGGAGGCGTTCTTCCGCTACGTGCGCGCGTCAACGAGAAGCCCCCCGTCCTTGCGGGCGGGGGGCTTTGTTCGCGTCAGGGGCGTCGGGTCGCGATCAGCCGCCGACCTTCATGCCGCCGCCCTGGATGCCGGCGGGGCCCAGCATTTCGGGGGCGACGATCTTTTCGGGGGTCTTCTCGTTGAGGTAGGCCAGGTAGGCGCGCAGGAGCTGTTCGCGCTGGAAGGAGAGGGCCTGGTTCATGATCTTGGCCTTGTCGCGCTGCCAGTCGGAGTCGGGGGGGGCGGCGCGGTCCTTGAGTTTGGCGATCACGAAAGCGCCGGGCACGGCGTAGGTTCCGGGCAGCCAGCCGGGTTCCTTGGCGGTGAAGGCGGCTTCGAGGATGGCGGTGGACTGTCCCAGTCCCTGGGCCGGGCCGGAGCGCGGGAAGGGCGGGGTGGTGGAGAAGGCGTTCTTGTACTGGTCGGCCACCTTGGCCTGTCCTTCGGGGGTGGCCAGCAGGGCGGCGGTCTCCTTGGCCTTGGCTTCGGCCAGTTTGAGGGCTTCCTGCTCCACGAGGTCGGCCTTCACGGCGTCGGCCACTTCTTCCAGGGGCGGGATGTTCTCGGGCCTGGTTTCCAGCACCTTGGCCAGCACGTAGCCTTCGCCGGCGGCCAGGGCCTGGGGCACGGCCTTTCCGGCCTGCTGGGCGAAGAGGGCGCTGAGCGACTCGGTGGAGAGATTCAGGTCCAGGGGGGGGCGCTGGCGGTTGAAGAACTCGGAGGTCTTGGCCTCGAGTCCCTTGGCCTGGGCCAGTTTGGAGGGCGCGGCGCCGCCGATGAGTTCCTCGAGCATGGCGTCCACGGTCTTGCCGATGGTGTCGGCGGCCTTGTCCTCGGCGAGTTCGCGCCGGATGTCGTCGGCGGCTTCTTCGAGGGGGGTTACGCCTTCGGCCTTCTTGTCCATCACCTGGATGACATGCAGCCCGAACTGGGTGCGCACGAGGCCGGAGACATCACCCTTCTTGAGGGTGAAGGCGGCCTGTTCGAATTCGGGGACCATGGCGCCCTTGGGGAACCAGCCCAGGTCGTCGCCGTTGACGGCGGGATCGCCCTTCACGGCGAGCACCTTGTCGAAGGCTTCGCCCTTCTTGAGCCGGGCGGCCAGGTCGAGCAGGCGTTTTTCGGCGGCCTTCACCTGGGCCTCGGGGGCGTCGGGGGCCAGGAGCACCAGGAGGTGGTTGGCCTTGACCATCTCGGGGTGTTTGAACTTGTCGGGGTTGGCTTCGTAGTAGGCCTTCACTTCCTCGGCGCTGACGGCCTTGGGGTCGGCCAGGGACGCGGGGGTGATCTCCACGTATTCGATCTTCACCTCGGCCGGGCGCTTGTACTTCTCACGGGTGGCCTCGTAGGCGGCCTTCACCTGCTCGGGGGTGACGTTCACCTGGGCGGCGAAGTCCTTGGCGGGGAAGGCCACGTAGTCGAGGACGGCCTTTTCCTGGCTGAAATTGTAGAGGGCGCGGATTTCGGGTTCGGCCACGTAGACGGGCTGGGTCACGTAGACCATCATCTTTTCGAGGAGCAGGTCGCGGCGCTGTTCGGCCTCGAACATCTCGGGATTGACGCCGATGGACTTGAGCTTCTCTTTGTAGAGATCGTAGTCGAACTTGCCCTGCTCGTTCTGGAAGGCGGGCACGCGGGCGATTTCGGCCTGGAGTTCGGCGGGCGAGACGTTCACGCCCAGCGCGCCGGCCTGGTTGAACAGGAGCTGGCGGAGCACCATCTGCGAGAACACCTGGCGCTTGAAGCCCAGGCGCTCCAGGTCGTCCTTGCTCATGCCCGGATTCTGGGCCTGCACCTGGCGCACGAAGCCCTCGTATTCCTCGAGGAACTCCTTGGTCAGGATGGGGGTGTCGCCCACGTAGGCAATCACGCCGCCGCCCGGCTGTTTGTCCTGGAAGGTGTAGACGCCGAAGAAGATGAACACGGCGATGATCAGGCCGAAGATGACCTTGATGACCCACGATTGCGAATGCTGCCGGAGAAAATCCAACATGTGAGGGGGCTCCTTGGGAAACTTGGCCTGCCGGAAGGAAAAACGGCGGCCGAGGCGCGTGGCCCCGGCCGCCGGAAAGGCGTCTCGGGGGGCTAGCGGCTCGCGCCCACGGCGTTGAGCAGACCGCCGGACAAAATAATGTCCAGTTCCTTGGCGGTCAAATCATTTGTGAGCTTCACCTTGAGCTTGCCGTCCACCACGGCCTCCACGGCCTTGCCGGGCTTGATCTTCCCGGCGGGGATGGACACCTGCGCGCCCTGGGCAACATGGTCGTAGTCGGCCTTGTCCACGAAGAGCAGCGGCAGGATGCCGAAGTTCACCAGGTTGGCCCGGTGGATGCGCGCAAGGCTCTTGACGATCACGGCCTTCACGCCCAGGTGGCGGGGCCCCAGGGCCGCGTGCTCGCGCGAGGAGCCCTGGCCGTAGTTCTCGCCGCCCACGATCACTCCGCCGTCCATCTGCTTGATGCGGCTCACGAACTCCTTGTCCACGTTGGTGAACAGGTATTCGGAGATGGCCGGGATGTTGGAGCGCAGGCTCATAATGTGCGTGCCGCCGGGCAGGATGTGGTCGGTGGTGATGTCGTCTCCCACCTTGAGGGCCACGCCCGCCTCCACCACGTCCGGCGCGCGCCCGAAGCGCGACAGCGGCGCGATGTTGGGGCCGCGCAGCACCTCCACGCCGGCGCCGTCTTCGGGCGGGAACACGAAGAGATGCCGGATGGACGGAACCTTTTTGGGCATCACCGGCTTGGCCGGGGCCTCGCCCCAGGTGGCGGGATCGGTGAACTCGCCGTTGAGGGCCGCCATGGCCGCCGTCTGGGGGCTCACCAGATAGACCTGGGCGTCCTGGGTGCCGCTGCGGCCTTCGAAATTGCGGTTGAAGGTGCGCGCGCTCACGCCTGCGGACATGGGCGAGCCGCCGTAGCCCAGGCAGGGACCGCAGGTGCACTCCAGGATGCGCGCGCCCGCGTCCAGGTAGATCTGAAGCAGGTTCTCGTCGGCCAGCATCTTGAGCACCTGCTTGGAGCCGGGGGAGATGAAGAGGTCGGTCTCGGGCTTCACGCGCTTGCCCTTGAGCATCAGCGCCACGGCCTTGAGGTCGGCGTAGGAGGAGTTGGTGCACGAGCCGATGGCCGACTGGTTCACCTTGAGGCCTGCCAGGCTCTTGATGGTGGCCATGCGGTCGGGCATGTGCGGCTTGGCCGCCAGGGGTTCGAGGGTGGAGAGGTCGATGACGATCTCCTCGTCGTAGGTGGCCGAGGGGTCGGCCTTGAGGGGCGCGTAATCCTCGGGGCGGCCCATTGCGGCCAGGAACTTCCTGGTCACCGCGTCGGAGGGGAAGAGCGACCCCGTGGCCCCCAGTTCCGCGCCCATGTTGGTGATGGTGGCGCGTTCGGGCACGGAGAGCGTGGCCACGCCGGGACCGGCGTACTCGAACACCTTGCCCACGCCGCCCTTCACCGTGAGCAGCCCCAGCAGGTGCAGGATGATGTCCTTGGCCGTTGCCCATCCGGTCAGCTCGCCCTCGAGCTGCACCTTCACCACCTTGGGCATGGGGATGTAGTAGGGCTCGCCCGCCATGGCCAGGGCCACCGAGAGGCCGCCCGCGCCCATGGAGAGGCTGCCCACGCCGCCCGCGGTGGGCGTGTGGGAGTCCGAACCGATGAGCGTCTTGCCCGGCTTGGCGAAGTTCTCCAGGTGCAGCTGGTGGCAGATGCCCGTGCCCGGGGGCGAGAACACCGCGCCGTACTTGGCCGCCACCGTGCGCAGGAACTGGTGGTCGTCAGGGTTGCGGAAGCCCTGCTGCAGGGTGTTGTGGTCCACGTAGCTCACGGAGAGCTCGGTCTTCACACGAGGCACGCCGATGGCCTCGAACTGAAGCCAGGCCATGGTGCCCGTTGCGTCCTGGGTGAGGGTCTGGTCGATGCGCAGCCCGATCTCGGAACCGGCCTTCATCTTGCCGCTCACCAGGTGAGAGGCGATGATCTTCTGGGTGATGTTCTTGCCCATGGTCGTCCTCGCATGTTCGTGAAAGTTGGGTCATGTGCCCCGGGATTCACGGCAATGTCAAGGCGGCTGGCCGTCATGAGCCTGTAACCTTGCAGGCGTAGGGCTCGATGACAACCACGTCGTCCTGTGTCGCCAGAACAGCATGAACCACCTTCTTTTCGCCCTCGCGACACTCGCCTGGCTCCTCGCGGCCTCTCCCGGCCTTGCCGCCGACGCCCTCGTCTTCGGGCTCATCGGGACGGAAAGGCACGACACCCTCACCAGAAGCTTCGCCCCCCTGGGCGAGGCACTCTCCAGACGGCTGGGCATTCCCGTCCGCTTCACCGTGCACAAGGATTACGCCGGGGCAATCTGGGACCTCCGCTCGGACCGGACGCACTTCGCCTGGATGGGCAACAAGGCCGCGCTGGAGGCCGTGGACAGCGCCGGGGCGGAAGTGGGCCTCATGACCCTCCCCCAGGACGGCGGGGAGGGGTACTACTCCCACCTCATCGTCCGCAAAGACTCCGGGCTTCTCTCCCCGCAGGACGTGCTCGCCCGGGCCGCCGACCTGACGCTGGCCCTGGGCGACCCCAACTCGACTTCCGGCTCCCTGGTGCCCGGCTACTACCTTTTCGCGACACGAAGCCTGGACCCGGAAACGCTCTTCAAGCGCACCACACGAGCCCAGCACGAGGACAACTTCCTGGCCGTCGCACAGGGCAGGGCCGACGCGGCCACCACGAACTCCGTGGATCTTCGACGCTTCAAAAGCCGCTATCCATCCGAATGGGCCGAAGTCCGCATCATCTGGACATCCCCACGCATCCCCTCCGATCCGATCGTCTGGAAGGCCACCCTGCCCGAACACATCAAGAACGCCATCAGGGAGTGCTTCATCTCCTTCGGAAAACCCGCGCCCGGCAAGGGACGCGGGGAACTGCAAGCGGAAGCGGACGCACTGGCTGCCCTCAAGTGGACCGGATTCGCCCCCTCGGACAACAGTCAACTCGCGCCGGTGCGCCTGATCGCGCTCTACCAGCGCAAGCGGATGCTCGAGACGGACGCCTCCATGCCCCCTGACGTGCGCAAGGCAAGAATCAAAGCCATCGACGAGGCGTTGCTGTTGCTGGGCGCTCCCGAAGAAGCCCCGGCCCCATGAACGGCGCGTTCCAACGAATCATCCCCACGCGAGCCCTCCAGGCAGGGTTCAGACATCTCCCCGGCCTGGTTCTCAAAGTGCTCCTGCCCGTCCTGCTGGCCTGGCTGATCAGTTCCCTGGCGCTCTTCGCCATCTTCGCCAGACAGGCCGAACGCCAGGGCTACGACGACCTGCGCGCCAGGCTCGAAGCCTACGCCTCCGACAAGGCGAACGAACTCTCAAGCCCCCTCTGGAACTTCCAGCACGATCTAGTGGCCCGGCTCATGCAAAGCTACCGCCACAACGACGACCTGCTCGTCGTCAGCCTGAACGACGCCTCCGGGAAGCTTCTCCACGAAGCGCTCGGGACCGGCCCGCCGCCGAAAGGCAACATCTTCGAGACAAAGAGGAAAATCGTCCACCAGAACGCCGACCACAGCGAATACCTGGGAACGCTCACCGTGGTCTTTCACGACGGCAGGCTCCTGAACGCCCTCGCCGAATACCGCGCCCGGGACGCCCTGAACCTGGGCTTCGTCCTGGCCGTTCTCGCCCTCTCCCTCTGGTGGACGGTGCACCGAATCATAGGCAGGCCCCTGGCGCGCCTGGAGAAATCGCTCCTGCGCAACGCGCGCGAACCCAGGCGCGAGCCCATCGTCTGGACCGGGCAGGACGAGCTGGCCCGCGTGGCCGCCGCGTACAACGGACTCCTCGAGGAGGTGGACCGGCGGACCGGCGAACTGGTGGAAGCCAACGCCGCTCTCGCCGGGGAAATCGTCCGGCGCAACCAGGCGGAGGAGCAACTCATGCTCGCCGCCAAGGTCTTCGAGGTCGCCGTCGAGGGCGTCGCCGTCACCGACTCCGGCGGCGTCATCCGCTCCGTCAACGCCAGCTTCGAGCGCATCACGGGATATCGGCAGGACGAGGCCGTGGGCCGCAGCCTGGACATCCTCGGGTCCGGCCGGCACGCGCCCGCCTTTTTCGCAAGCATCCGCTTGAGCTTGCGCAGACGCGGCGCCTGGGAGGGAGAACTCTGGAACAGAAGGAAGAACGGCGAGGTGTACCCCCAGCGCACCACTGCCAGCGCCGTGCTCGACCAGGCCGGGCGCATCTCGCACTACGTCTGCGTTTTTCAGGACATCACGGAGGCGAAGCGCCAGCAGCAGGCCATGGAACGCATGGCCTTCCATGACACCCTCACCGGGCTGCCCAACCGCGCCAACCTCGACGAGAGGCTGCGCCAGACCCTCGGACACGCGGCACGGCACGGAGGCGCCTTTTCACTCTTGTTTCTGGACCTGGACAACTTCAAGGCCGTCAACGACAGCCTCGGGCACGACGTGGGGGACGCCCTGCTGGCCATCCTCGCCTCCCGCCTGCGAAGCGTCCTGCGCGCCGAGGACACCCTCGCGAGGCAGGGCGGCGATGAATTCATCATCCTCGCCCCGGACGCCGACTCCCCGGAAAAGGCCGCCCATCTCGCCCAGCGCGTCGCGGACGCCATGCGCAAGAGCGTCCCGCTGCACGGCTACGACATTCCCTGCTCCGCCAGCGTCGGCATCGCCATGTACCCCCAGGACGGCGTGACGCCGCAGGACCTGATCAAACGCGCCGACATGGCCATGTACCGCGCGAAAAGCCGGGGCGGTGGCGCCAGCAGGTTCTTCGCCACCGGCATGGACCTCCAGGCGCGCCAGCGCCTTTCCCTGGAGACGAAGCTCCACAAGGCCCTGGAACGAGGCGAATTCAGCCTGCAGTATCAACCGGTGCTCCAGGCCGCCACCATGACCGTCACGGGCGCGGAAGCTCTCCTGCGCTGGAATTGCGGGGGTGAATCCATACCGCCCGCCGAATTCATCCCTGTCGCCGAAAGCAACAACGCCATCATCCCCATCGGCGCATGGGTGCTCGAGAGAGCATCCCGGCAGGCGGCCGCGATCGCCCGAGGGCCTCGCACTCCCTTCACGCTTTCGGTCAACGTGTCCGCGCGGCAGTTCCACCACGACGGATTCCTGAACGACGTCAACACTGCCGCCGAGCGGCTCGCCGACACGCGCACCATGCTCCATCTGGAACTCACCGAGTCGGCGCTCCTCATCGATCCCGAGGCAGCCACGCGCACCATCCACCAGCTCAAGGAGATGGGCGTCGGCATCGTCCTCGACGACTTCGGCACGGGCTACTCCTCGCTGAAGCACCTCCTGGACCTGCCCATCGACGGGTTCAAGATCGACCGCAGTTTCGTCAGCGCCATCCACACCTGCGCTCGAAGCCGCGCCATCATCACCGCCCTGGTCAACCTCAGCCAGGGCCTGAGCGTGTCCGTGGTGGCCGAGGGAGTGGAAAACACCGGCCAACTGGACTTTCTGCGCGGCGCAGGCTGCGCGGAATTCCAGGGGTTCCTGGCCTGGCCTGCCCTGCCCCCCGAGAGCTTCCCCGCGCCCGGCTCTACCCCCCGAACCGCAAACGGTTGATCCGCGCCCGACGGTACTGGACCTCGAAGTCCAGGCGCAGCTTCTCCTGCTTGGCGGCGTGGATCTCCTCGTGACGGAACACTCCCGCGAGGGGGTCCTCCTCGGCCGAAAGCGCCTTGATGCGCGCCAGAACCTCTGCCCGCTCGGCCTCGAACTGCGCGATTTCCTGCTCGATCGCGGCGATGTCGTCACTCATCAGATCCCCCCCTCTGGGCGAGTTGGATGAAACGTTGCGATGAAGGCCCCCGGCGCGAAGCGCCACGGCCCCTGCGCGGGGGGTCGCGGCTTTGCGCGAATTCTCGCGCGACAGGCGGCTCAGCCGCACGTGTCTTGCCAGCCTGTCCCGTTCCTCTGCGCGGGGAGGTTCGCAGACCGATTGGAAGACGATCTGCCGAGCCTCACCCGCGCAGGGGAACCGGACCGGCAACGCAGACCCAGCCGGTGAAGCCCGCGAAGCGGAGAGGGATTCCAAAGGGCGCAGCCCTTTGGCCGCCGGAGGCATATTTCCTGTTATATTAACATACTGTGCCGTCGATGCCGTCGCCTTCGTGAAGTCTCGGGCAAAAAAAGGGAGGCGCCTTGCGGCGCCTCCCGGATACCGGCGCGAGCCGGGATCAACTACTTCTTCTGGGCGGCGTGCTCGCCGGAGGCGGCGCGCTGCATCTTCACTTCGACCTTCTCGGTCAGGCCTTCGTAGTACTCGCGCAGGATGGCGAGGCACTCGTCGCGGCCGAAGTGATCGGGGATGGCTTCGCCTTCGGAGAGCATCTTGCGCAGCTTGGTGCCGGACAGGATGACGCGGTCTTCCTTGGCGTGGGGGCAGGTGCGCAGGGAGGCCATGCCGTCGCACTTGAAGCAGTAGAAGGTCCAGTCGATGTTCATGTTTTCGCAGAGCAGGGCCTTGCCGGGCTCGACGGCGCAAGCGGCCTCGGGGGTCGCGTAGGGGATGCGCTTGAAGATCTCCTGGGCCTCGAACATGCCGTAGAAGTCGCCGACGCCGGCGTGGTCACGGCCGATGATCATCTGGTTGATGCCGAAGTTCTGGCGGAAGGTGGCGTGCAGCAGGCCTTCGCGGGGACCGGCGTAACGCATGTCCAGGGGGTAGCCGGCCTGGATCACGTGGTCCTTCACGAAGTAGTGCTCGACCAGGGTGTCGATGGCGCGCACGCGCACTTCGGCCGGGATGTCGCCGGGCTTCAGGTTGCCGATGAGGGAGTGGATGACCACGCCGTCACAGACTTCCACGGCGATCTTGGCCAGGAACTCGTGGGAGCGGTGCATGGGGTTGCGCAGCTGCAGAGCGGCGACCTTGCCCCAGCCCTTGGCGTCCATCTCGGCGCGCAGCTCGGCGGGACGCTTGTAGACGCCCTTGTACTTGGTGGGGTACTCGGCTTCGGAGAGCACCTTCACGGGGCCGGCCAGGGACACGGGCTTCTGGCCCATGACCATCTGGACGCCGGGGTGGTCCTTCAGGGCGGTCTCCCAGAAGACGTCGTCGGCGGAGTCGGGGCCGGCGCCCTTGAACACCTGGTAGCACTCCCACTTCTTCTCGTCTTCGGTGAGGGTGTACTTTTCGGTGACGGTCATGATGGCCATCATTTCGCCTTCAACGGACTCCAGGGCGATTTCCTGGCCCACGTTGATGGCGGCGGCGTCTTCGGCGGACACGGAGCAGGTGACGGGAACGGGCCAGAAGGTGCCGTCGGTGAGGGTCATCTTTTCGCAGACGCTCTTCCAGTCGGCCTTGCCCATGAAGTAGGTGATGGGCGAGAAGCCGCCGATGCCCATCATGATCAGGTCGCCCTTTTCACGGGGGGAGATCACGACTTTCTTCAGCGTGGCAGCCTTCTTGAGGGCCTCGGCGCGCTCGGCGCCTTCCAGCAGACAGATGGTGAGGCCTTTGCCGCCATGCGGGGGAACCAGTCTGGACATGTTTGTTTCCTCTCCTTTACGGATGTGTGGTTGCCTTGATGATGCCGCCCTGGCCGCGAGGCGCGGCCCCCGTACGTCCGGCCCGGTGGGCTGGACGCCTATGATAAAAAATTCACGTGCATCTTCTAGGGAGAAATCCCCCCCCTTGTCAAGGGCTCTCGCCCAAGCTTGACGCCCTTGTCCGACGCGGGCATCCTCCTGTTCTGGAAACGCCCGGGAGGCCTTGCATTATGCTCATCGACACCCGCGAAAAAAATGGCGTGACGCTGGCCGTCATCAACACCAGGCGCATCGAGGCGCGCATCGCCGACCCCCTCGCGGCGGGTCTGCTGGAGGCCATCGGCAAGGCGCGGGGCGTCGTGCTGGATTTCGCCCAGGTGGGGTTCATCGACTCCACGGGCATGAAGGCGCTCATGACGGTGCTCCTGCACTGCCGCAAATCCGAGACGCCCTGCGCGCTCATGGGGGTTTCGGAGGACATCATGAGCGTCTTCGTGATCACGCGGCTCAACCGCCTGCTGCCCATCACGGGGAGCGAGGACGAGGCGGTGGAGAAGGTGCGCGAACTGCTTGAGCAGGCCCGGGAGCGCATGGAGGGGACGGCCGCGGCCACGGAGGCCAGCTGCCCCGTGCCCGGCGCGCCGGAACAGGGCGGGGCCGGGGGATGATCCGGCGGACGCCCGTCCGGGATTGACGCGGCCGGGCAGGACCTGGGCCGCAAGACTTCGAGGGACCGGCAGACGGACGGACGGGCATCGCGCAGCGCGCGGCATCCCCGCCGGAACCGACCGGCGTCCCCCCGGCATCGATGGGCTCTAGCGCACGAAGCGCACGGCGATGCCCTCTTCCCCCAGGTCCACGTAGGCCATGCGCGGGGTTTCGGCGCAGAGGCAGCCGGGGTTCACCACCAGGGTGTCGCCGAAGCGCAATTCCATCTGGCGGTGCAGGTGGCCGAAGAGGATCAGTTCAAACCCCGGACCGAAGGCCTCGGGGAGACGCGCGGGCAGCGTGGTCCGCTCGCCCCAGCCGTGGGTGACGCCCACGGTGCGCCCGGCCAGGTTGAGCCGGAGCATGGCGGGCAGCTCCTGGGCCACGCGCCAGTCGCAGCAGTTGCCCGCCACGGCGTGGAAATTGGGATGGCTGGCCTCCAGGAACTCCAGCACGGCCGGGCCGGTGATGTCGCCGCAGTGGATGAGGGCGTCGGCGTCTCGCAGGTGGCTGTCGAACCAGCGGCGGAACCAGTCGCTGGGGGCTTCCAGGTGCGTGTCGGAGATGACGGCGAGGCGCATGCTCATCCTTTCCCGTTCTTGCGTTCCCACCAGCAGGCCTCGGGGCCGAGGAACCACCAGTCGGTGTGGTCGGTGCTCATGACGGCCCGGGCCAACTCGCGGCCCTCTTCCGTGCGCAGGCGCTCCAGCGCGCAGTCGAGCCACTTGCCCGCGTAGGGGTTGCCCAGGTCCTTGAGCTCCTTGAGGTTGACCATGAGGTCCAGCTGATCGGCGTCCTGGGCGAGGCGCGCCTCAAGGCTAGCCGCCTCTTCCAGCTCGTCGTGCAGGGCCATCACGTCGGCGCGCAGGCCGGTGCCGCGCAGGCCGTCTTCCAGGGCGCGGCGGGCGTCGTGGGTGTCGTAGAGCTTGTTGACGTAGTTGAAATCGCCGGTGCGGGCCTCGTGGATGTCGTGGAAGAGGCAGTAGAGCACCGTCCGGGACCGGTCCGCCCCGGCCATGGCGGCCAGCACGTAGCCGATGACGGCCGCGCCGAAGCTGTGCTCGGCCACGTTCTCCGCGCCCGAGCCCAGGAACTGGTAGCCGGTGCGCGGGGTGCGCCGCAGCATGCTCACCTCGAAAAGAAAGTCGGCCAGCCGGGTGAGGCGGTCGCGGCCGGACATGTCCACATTGCGGGGAGAAGAGTCGTTCATGGTCTGGCATCCTGTGGGGGCATTAGGGCTCCTGACGAGCCGCGCTAGCGCATAGCCGTTTCGGGGCCGGTTGGCGAGTGCCGATGCAGGCCCTGTTCAGGCGGACAGGCGCAGGGCCTGGTCCAGATCGTCCTTGAGGTCCTCCACGGATTCCAGGCCCACGCAGAGCCGGACCAGGGCGTCGGAGACGCCGCGCCGGGCGCGCTCCTCCGGGGGCATGGCCTTGTGGGACATGGAGGCCGGGTAGGACAGGATGGACTCCACCCCGCCCAGGCTGGCCGCCACGATGGGCACGCGCGCGGCGCGCAGGAAACGCTTCGCCGCATCCGGCGTTTCCAGTTCGAAGGAAAGCACGGCCCCGGCGCCCGAAGCCTGGGAAAAGTGCACCGCCCGCCCCGGATGCCCCTCGAGACCGGGATAGTGCACGGCGACCACCTCCGGTCGCCCGGCGAGCCAGACGGCCAGCTCCCCTGCGGCGGCCTGCTGCGCCTCCAGGCGCACGCCCAGGGTGCGCAGCCCGCGCAGCACGAGCCAGGCGTCCTGCGGCCCCGGCACGGCCCCGTAGCCCACCTGGATAGCGGCCAGACGCTCGCCCAGCGCGACGGAGGCCGTCACCGCGAGCCCGGCCGTCACGTCGCTGTGCCCGCCCAGGAACTTGGTGGCGCTGTGCAGGGCCATGTCGAAGCCCAGCTCCAGGGGGCGCTGGAGCCAGGGGGTCATGAAGGTGTTGTCGATGATCGAGAGCGCCCCGCGCTCGCGGGCCAGAGCGGCCACGGCGCGCAGGTCGGTGACGCGAAGGAGCGGGTTGGAGGGGCTCTCCACATAGAAGGCGCGGGTGTCGGCCGTGGCGGCGCGGGCGAAGGCCCCGGGATCGGAGGGGTCCACGAAGTCCACGCGCAGGCCCCATCGGGCGAAGTGGTCCGCCAGGAGCTTGTAGGCTCCGCCGTACACGTCGCGGCTGGCCACGATGTGGTCGCCGGGCTCAAGCAGCAGGAGCGCGGCGGAGATGGCCGCCAGGCCCGAGGCGAAGGCCAGGCCTCGCGCCCCGCCTTCCAACTGGGCTGCGGCCTGTTCCAGGGCGTCGCGGGTGGGATTGGAGAACCTGGAATAGACGTATGACCCGAAGTGCTCGGGGTCGTCCTGGGCGAAGGTGGTGGCGTGATAGACCGGGACGCTGGCGGCGCGGTGGTGTCCGTCGCCTTCCAGGCCCGCGTGGACGAGGTGGGTCCGGCGGTCCATGGGAACTCCGTGGAGGTTGGGGCGGGCTTACGCGAAACGCCCCCTGCGGCGCGGCCGGAGGGGGCGTGTGATGCTCTGGGTCGACGCGCGTTCCGGCTGTCCGGCTAGCTGTCGAGCTTCATGTTCTTGCGGCCGATGGAATAGTAGATGTTGGCGATGGCGATCTGGTAGTCGGTGAGGGCCTGGGTGAGCTGGAACTCGGCGCGCGAGACGCGGGCCTGGGCGTCGAGCACGTCGGTGTTGGTGCCCACCTGGGCCTGGTAGCGGGCCACGGCCATGCGGTAGCCTTCGTTGGCCGCCGTGAGGCCGGTCTTGGCCACGTTGATGCGCTTGGCGGCGTCCTGGATGTTCAGGAACTGGGTCTTCACTTCGGCGCCCACGTCCAGGCGGAGCTTGGCCAGGTCGGCCTGGAGCTTCTTGGTCACGTCGCTGTACTGGCGGTAGGTGAAGATGGTGTTGCCCCAGTCCCAGGCCTTCCAGGTGAAGGTGAGCTGGAACTGATGGCGTTCGCTGAAGGTGACGTTCTCGGGGCGCAGCCAGGGTTTGTCGCCCTGGCGGATGAAGTCGTAGTCGGCGCGCAGCTGGGGCAGCCCGCCGCTCAGGGCGATGGAAGCGTCCTTCTCGGACATCTCCACGGACTTCACGGCGATGGCGATGTCCGGGCGCTGCTTGTAGGCCTCGTCCAGGGCGTCGCGCAGGGTGAGGGCGAAGGGGTTCTGGGTGAGCTGGCCCACGTAGTCCACAGGCTGGTCCAGGGGGATGTTCAGGAGCGCGTTGAGCTGGGCCAGCTGGGTGTCCACCGAGTTCTGGGCGGCCAGGAGCGACTGCTCGGCGCTGGCCAGATCGGACTCGGCCTGGAGCACGTCCAGGCGCGGGCGCAGGCCCACGTCGTAGAAGGCGCGGGTCACCTTGAGCTGGGAATCGAGCCGGGTCACGGAGTCCTGGTTGGACTTCACGTCGGAGCGGGCCTTGAGCAGGGTGAGGAAGGCCGTCTGCACGCTGCGGATGAGCGTGAGTTCCGTGCGCTTGTAGAGGGCCTCGGCCTGGTCTCTGGCCAGCTTGGACTTCTGGTAGCTGGAGAGCAGCCTGAAGCCGGTGAAAAGGGGCTGGCTGACGTTGAGGTCCAGGTTGGCCACGTAGGCGTCGCCCACCACATAGGTCTTGCCCTGGAGGGTGGCGGCCCCAGCGCCGGGGTTGACGCCTGCGGCGGTGTAGAGCGCCGTGAGGTCCTGGGCGGTGGTGACGGGGGTGGTGGTGTTGGTGGCGCGCGAATAGTAGGTGACGGTGCCCGTGGGCGCGAAGGCCGCCGTGGCGGCGCGCACGCCTTCCTGCGTGCTGAAGATCTGCTGTTTGGCGGACTGCATGCTGGGGTTGGCGTCGATGGCGCGCTTCACGGACTTTTCGAGATCCATGCTCTGGCCCGGCTGGGCGAGGGCCGGAGCGCCGACCAGGGCGAGACACGCAGCCAACACGAGAGCTTGTAACGTCATGTAAACCTCCATGGGGGAGCCCACGGCTCCCTTCCGTCACGCCGTATAGCCAACTTCGAATCTGTTGGAAAGGGCAAAAAAAATCAGGGGCCGGAGCCCCTGACGACGAAGGCCTTACGTTAGCCCCCCTAAACGTCCAGCAGCACAACCTCGATCTGACGCTTACCGAATTGCAGGGCCCTGCCGTAGTCGTTCATGAAGATGTCCACGCTGCGGGTCTTGCTGTTGCCCATCAGGTCCGTAATGACGAAGACGCCGTGGTTCTTGATGTAGACTTTCTTGCCGAACACCCATCCGTTGTTGAACAGATCACGCGAAACGGCCACGTGACCCTCGCGGGGTTTGTTCAGGGACGCCGTGAGCAGTTCCTGCTCGGGGAACTCCTTGAGTTCGGTGACGGTGTAGGCCGTCACCGTGAGCATCTTGTTGGGGATGGGGTTCGCGATCCGGGCGAGATTGGCCAGAACCACGCCGCGCAGCAGGTTCGACTCGTCGCGCACCTTTTCGATTTCAAGACGTAATTCTGTTTTCTCGCTCTCCACATCTGTCAGTGCGGATTCCAGATTCAACGCTTCCTGACGATAGTGGTGTACACCAAAAGCAAGACACGCAAGCAAAAGGATAGAGATGCATTTGAACATGGTAACCTCCAACAACAAGCCTTTGCAGCTTCAGGATGTCCGGCCCTACCCCCATGAACGCGGCCGGGGTCATGATGATTGCCCGACTAGCAGAAGCCCGATGGACGCGCAACCCCTTTTTTCCCCTCCGGCCCGGTTGCCTCGACACCCCCTCCGGGCTAAGAACCCGAGAGAGGAATCAACCCATGCCCATCAGGGACCGCTTCGTTCCAGGCCAGGAGCCGCTCTACCTCATCGACGGCACCTCCTACATTTATAGGGGCTTCCACGCCCTCAAGGAGCTTTCCCGCTCCGACGGCTTCCCCACCAACGCTCTCCATGTGGTGCTGCGCCTCGTCCTGCGCATCCTGCGGGAGGAACGCCCCCGGCACGCCCTCTTCGTGGTGGACGGACGCGGTCCCTCGTTCCGTGCCGACATTTTCCCGGCTTACAAGGCCCAGCGTGAAAAGATGCCCGAGGACCTTGCCCGCCAGATCGACCCCGTGATCCAGGGCGTCGGGCTCCTGGGTCTGCCGGTGCTGCGCGAGGAAGGCGTCGAGGCGGACGACACCATCGCCAGCCTCGTGGCGCGCTTCAAGGACGAGCGCCCCGTGGTCATCGTTGGCTCCGACAAGGACCTGCGCCAGTGCCTCGACCGGCAGGTCGTGCTCTGGGACCCCTCCGGAAAACAGGAAAAACTTGTCTCCCTTGACGACTTCCTGGCTGAATTCCCTCCGGGACCGGCCCACTGGCCGGATTTCCAGGCCCTCACCGGCGACGCATCCGACAACATCCCCGGCGTGCCCGGCATCGGTCCCAAGACTGCCGCCGAAATCACCGCCCTTTTCCCGACCATCGAAGGCGTCACCGCCAACCTCGACCAGCTCAAGCCCGCGTGGCGCGCCAAGATCGAACCCCTTCGGGAGCAGCTTTTCGTCTACCGGGAACTCACACGGCTGCGCACGGACGCCGCGCCGGGCGTCACCCTGGAGACGCTGGCCGTGCGTCCCGCGCCCCGGGACGAGGCCGCAAGGTTCCTGAACTCCTACGAACTGCGCTCACTGGCCCGGGAACTGCCCGCAGACGCCCCCGCGCCCGGCGCGGTCGCCGCCCAGCAGCCCCCCCGGCCCGACGCTCCCGCGCAACTCTCGCTGTTCGGTGAGGCCGCTGCCGCCCCCCGCGCCGCCGCGCTGCCCGATCCCACACCCTTCGAGCAGCTGCCCTCCTTCGCAGGATGCGAAGCCGCACTCGTGCCGGTGAGCGACGGATTTCTGGTCGCCTTCGATGCCGAGCAGATCCTCTGCCCCGACGATCCCGCGCGCCTGGCTCCGCTTCTGGCCAATGCGTCCAGCGTCGCCACGCCCTCCTTCAAGGATCTTCTTGCCTCCGATCCGGCCTGGGAGGCCGTTCCCCTGGAGCGCTGGTTCGACCTCTCCCTGGCCGCCTACCTCCTGGCCCCCGAGGACCGCATCTACTCATGGGAACGTCTCAAGGACTCCCTCTGGAGCGACCCCACCTTCGCCCCCACGGAAGCGCCCGGCGGCGCGGAGGGCCTGGCATGCCTGGCCCTGGCCCGCAGGCTCAAGGCCCGCGCTTCCCAGGCAGGGCTTGCCCCGCTCCTGGACACCCTGGAGATGCCCTTGATCCCCGTGCTCGTGGGGATGGAACGCGCCGGCATCCGCATCGACCGGGAGGCCTTCGCCACGTTCGGCCAGGAAGTCGCGGAAAAGCTCGAAAAGCTCACGTCCCTCATGCACGAACAGGCCGGAGCGCGGTTCAACGTCCGCTCCAGCCAGCAGCTTGCCCACGTGCTTTATCAGGGACTTGGCCTCAAGGCGCCCGGCAAGACTCCCGGCGGCGCGGCCTCCACCTCCGCCGAGGTGCTGGAGCGCCTTTCCGGACAGCATCCTCTCGTGGACACGGTGCTTGAATTCCGCAAGCTGGAGAAGCTCCGCTCCACCTACCTGGAGCCCCTCCCCGCCCTTGCCGACAGCCTGGGCCGCATCCACACCACCTTCAACCAGTTGGCCACAGCCACCGGGCGGCTCTCCTCCAGCGCCCCCAACCTCCAGAACATTCCCGTGCGAGGCGACCTGGGGAAGCGCATGCGCGCCCTTTTCACCGCAGCGCCCGGGCATCTGCTCGCCAGCGCCGACTACTCCCAGATCGAACTGCGCGTGCTGGCCCACTTCTCCAAGGACCCGGCGCTTCTGGAGGCCTTCCGCCAGGGCCAGGACATCCACGCCCGCACCGCCGCCCTGCTCTTCGACAAACCCCAGGCAGCCGTGACCCCCGAGGAACGACGCCAGGCCAAGACCATCAATTTCGGTCTGCTCTACGGCATGGGACCCCAAAAACTCGGCCGCGAGCTGGGCCTGACGCTTGCCGCCGCCAAGGATTTCATCGCCCGATATTTCGAGCGCATGAGCGTGCTCAAGGACTACTACCAGTCCGTGGTGGACCTGGCCAAGGAGACCGGCTCCGTGACTACCCTGGCCGGACGCCGCCGCAGACTCCCGGACATCGATTCCCGCAACGCCCAGCTGGAATCGCAGGCCCGCCGTCAGGCCGTGAACACCGTCATCCAGGGCAGCGCAGCCGACATCATCAAGATGGCCATGCTGGCCGCCTGGAAGGACGACTCCTTGCGTTCTTTGAATGCACGGCTCATCCTCCAGGTGCACGACGAACTGGTCATCGAGGCCCCTGAATCCAGCGCCCACGCCGCCGGTGAACGCCTGCGCGAACTCATGTCCGGAGTGGTCGCCCTGGATGTCCCCGTGGTAGCCGACATGGGCGTCGGAACAGACTGGAGTCTCGCCCACTAACCTTCGAGGGTTCCATGCAGATCACCGCCAAGACCATCAAGGAAGACCTTGCACGTTGCAAGGCCGCCTATCTCAAGAACGAAGACCTGCGCACCCTGGCCACACTTGCCTCCGCGCTCAAGGCTTTCGTGGCGGTGAAGCTCCCCGGCACGGAGCGCGCCGAAATCGAAAGCCTCCTGCGCGAGGCCTTTTCCAACATCAACAAGATGCAGCGCATTCTGAAACTTGTTCCCAAAGGCCTCCCCTACGTCAAAGGACAGGAGCCCAAGCTTTTCCAGTTCGTGGCCGCCGTCTACAAGAAGGTCCAGGAAGAACTCGAACGCGAAAGCCTGGAGCAGATGCGCGAACGCAAGCTCAAGATCGACCAGCTCATTCTCAAAGGCCAGAAGCTGCTCGAGGAAAACAACCTGCTGGAAGCCCAGCGCAGCTTCCGGGAAGCCGTCTCCCTGCGCGTGGACGAGGACGGCCTCTTCCCCATGCTCGCAGTGAAACTCCAGGACAAGGGCCATCACAAGGCTTCCATCGAATATCTGCGCGGGGCCATGGAAACCAGCCCCGAAAACCCCCGCGCCTACGACCTGCTCGCCACTGCGGCACTCAAGACTGGCGAAGCCGAAGCCTGCCTCAAAGCCATCGCCGACGCACGCAAGAAGGCAGGCGATCGCCCCCTCATGATGGCCGCCTCCGCCTACCTGAAAGCCCGGGCCGGACGCCGTGACGAAGCCATGACCGAAGCCCGTGCAGCCCTGGATGCCGCACCAGGCCTCGAACTCGCCTCCAGGACACTGAAATTGCTCCAGAAGCAAGGCTAACGCCGGGAACGCGCTGCGTCCGGATCGATCCCTCCGCCGCTAGTGGCGGCTACGACTTCTGAGACTCCTGCGGCTTCGCGACTGCGTGCGATCCGGCAGTGATGGTCGGCCGGTCAGACGTGAAGATTCCTCCAGTGATGTTCGGCCGGTCAGACGTGAAGAAGTCTCCGGCGGCCAAAGGGCTACGCCCTTATGGAATCCCATTTTGCTTCGCGGGCTTCACCGGCTACGACCGTGTTGCCGGTTCCGTTGCTGTTCGCGGGGAGATCAGGTGGATCGTCTTCAAATCGGTCCGCCTGGTCTCCCTGCGAACAGCTACGGAACCGGCAGGCAAGTCCCATGCGGCTGCGCCGCCTGTCGCGCGGGAATTCGCGCAAAGCCGCGAATCCCCGCGC
>NZ_JBZVFJ010000078.1:0-2252 GCF_058402725.1 Fundidesulfovibrio sp.
GGCTTCGTCTCCTGCGAGGACCTGCGGCACCTGAAGGACGTGTTCGCCGCCTTCGAGCTGCCCGTGACCCTGCTGCCCGACTATTCCGAGACCTTGGACGGCCCCGCCCTGGAGGACTACGAGAAAATCACCTCCGGCGGCACGCCCGTGAAGGCCCTGGAGGCCATGGGCGGAGCGCCCGCCACCATCGAGTTCGGGGCCACCCTGCCGCCGCCGGGCGAGGCGGGCACGGCCGGGGGGCTCCTGGCCGCGCGCCACGGCGTGCCCCTGCACCGCCTGGGCCTGCCCATCGGCCTGCGCGAGTCCGACGCCTTCTTCCAGGCCCTGGAGACCGTCTCCTGCTGTCCCACCCCCCGCCGTCACGCCCTGGAGCGCGGACGCCTCCTGGACGCCTTCGTGGACGGCCACAAGTACGTGGCCCAGAAGCGCTGCGTGCTCTACGGCGAGGAGGACCTCCTTGTGGGCCTGACCTCCTTCATGGCCGAGATCGGCGTCATCCCCGTGCTGGTGGCGGGCGGCGGCAAGTCCGGACGCCTCCGGGAAGCCGTGCGCGCCGCCTGCGAGGGGCTGCTCCCGGAGATGCCCGAAGTGGCCGAGGGCGTGGACTTCTACGACATCGCCGACAAGGCCCGCGAGCTGGCCCCGGACTTCTTCCTGGGACACTCCAAGGGCTACCGCCTGGCCCGCGAGCTGGACGTGCCCCTCATCCGCGTGGGCTTCCCCATCCACGACCGCTTCGGCGGGCACCGCACGCGCCACCTCTGCTACCAGGGCGCGCTGGACCTCCTGGACCGCGTGGTCAACGCCATGATCGAAAAGAAACAGACCGACTCCGACATCGGGTACGGATACATCTAAAGGAGCCCCCCATGGCCATGGACCTCTCCAAGCACCCCTGTTTCAACAAGGACGCCAAGGGCTCCTGCGCGCGCGTGCACCTTCCCGTCGCGCCCAAGTGCAATATCCAGTGCAACTACTGCAACCGCAAGTACGACTGCGTGAACGAGTCGCGCCCGGGCGTCACCTCTTCGGTGCTCACGCCGCACCAGGCCATGCTCTACATGGAAAAGGTGATGGAGGCCGAGAAGCGCGTCACGGTGGTGGGCATCGCAGGCCCAGGCGACCCCATGGCCAACGCCCGCGAGACCCTGGAGACCATGCGCCTGATCAAGAAGCGCTGGCCCGACATGATCCTGTGCCTCTCCTCCAACGGGCTCCAGCTGCCCGAACACGTGGACGAGCTGGCCGAGATCGGCGTCTCCCACGTCACGGTGACGGTGAACGCCGTGGACCCGGAGATCGCGGCCAAGATCTACTCCTGGGCGCGCATCGGCAAGGTGCTCTACCGGGGCGAGGAGGCCGCGCGCATCCTGCTGGAACGCCAGCGGGAGTCCATCCGCCTGCTCAAGGCCAAAGACATCATCGTCAAGGTGAACACCATCGTCATGCCCGGCATCAACGACCACCACATCGAGGAGATCGCCCGGACCATGAAGGAGATGGGCGTGAACTTGCTCAACTGCATGGCGCTCATCCCCAACAAGGAGACCAGGTTCGAGCTGGTCCCCGAGCCCTCCAAGGCCCGCATCGAGGAGATCCGCGCCATGGCCGAGCAGTATCTGCCCCAGATGCGCCACTGCCAGCGCTGCCGCGCCGACGCCGTGGGCCTGCTGGAAAAGGACTGCTCCAAGGAATTCTCCGGGCTGCTGGCCTCCTGCGCCGCCGCGCCCGCGCCCGTGGACGCCTCGCGCCCCTATGTGGCCGTTGCCAGCATGGAGGGCATGCTCGTGAACATGCACCTGGGCGAGGCCGGACTCTTCCAGATCTGGGGCGAAGACGGGGCGGGCGGCTACAAGCTGGTGGAAAACCGCCCCGCGCCGCCCACGGGAGGCGGCCCAAGGCGCTGGTACGACCTGGCCAAGGCGCTCAAGGACTGCCGGGCCGTGCTCGTCTCGGGCGTGGGCGACACGCCCCAGGCCATCCTCGAGGAGGAGGGCGTGAAGGTGGTGGCCATGGCGGGCTTCATCAGCCAGGGCCTGGACGCCGTGTTCAAGACGGGCGACGTGGGCAAGCTGCGCGCCAAGGGCGGCGGAGGCTGCAAGATGGGCAAGTGCTCGGGCGGCGGCGAGGGCTGCTAGAAACGTTCTTTCCGACGGTTGGTTGCTGGCTGGAGAGGTCGGCGGGGGAGTGGACGCCCCCCGCCGGCCTTGTCCGTTTGGTAGGCCCGTGGGCAAGGCGCGCGAGGGGGTTGC
>NZ_JBZVFJ010000078.1:2262-18841 GCF_058402725.1 Fundidesulfovibrio sp.
CCAAGGCCGTCTCGGGCCGAAGGACGATGGGCGCCCCGGGAGACGCCCGGCGCGCTACAAGATGGTGAGAAACTCTTGCAGCACCGGGGCCGCGCCGGGCAGGCAGGCCTGGAGGAAGGGCTTGGCCTCGGGCGCGAGCTGCATGGAGCAGGAGGCGATGTCGCTCCAGGCAAAGGCGGCGGCGTCCCAGACCACGTCGGGCTCCTCGCCCGCCGAGCGGACGATGGCCTCGATGCGGTCCGCGTGGGGCCCCGGGCGGTAGGCCGTGGGTATCTCGGCCGGGATGCTGGAGCTGGCTGCCAGGATGGCCGCCGGGATGCAGGGCCTGTAGGATTCGGGCGGGTTCTGGTTCAGGTGCTCGACCACACGATGGAAATGGCCTTCCAGGCGTTGCTGCTCGGGCTGGAAGAAGTTGGCCCCGTAGCGGACCCAGGGCGCGAGCTCGCAGCCCAGCCCGTGGGCGGCGGCCACGTCGAACCAGTCGGGCAGGGAGAGGTCGCTGTGGGTGGGCCAGGCCAGGCTGGAGGGGAAGTTCCAGAAGTGGAAGCCGTCCTCCGCCAGGGTGGCCGAGACGAAGAGCCCGCCGGGCGCGAGCATGCGGAAGGTCTCCTGGGCCGCGAGGCGCTGGTCGGCCGCGATGTTCAGGGCGCTGAAGGAGATGATCAGGTCGAAGGTGCGATCCTTGAAGGGCATTGCCTGGAAATCGGCCCGCAGGAAGCGCACGTTGGGCAGGTCGAAGTGGTGTTGGGCGATCTCAAGGGAGTCCAGGGACCAGTCCGTGCCCACCACGCTGCTTTCGGGGTACATCCGGCCCAGGGTGCGGGTGGTCTGGCCCAGGCCGCAGCCGATGTCCAGGACGTTGCGGGGCTTGCCAGGAAAGTGGCGCTCGATGAAGGGCAGGGCGAAGTGCAGCTTGTCGTGGATCTGGCTGTATCCGGTCTTGTCCCATCCGGCTTCGTCGTGGCTCAGGAGCTTGTCCTTGCGCTTCACCACGTCCTCGTGGTTGGTGAAGGAGGCGATCTTGCGCGTGGTAACCGGGACGTCGCCCCGGACGCGTTCCCTGCCGAGCGCGCCGGTGAGCCTGTCGTAGGCGAGCAGGGACACGACGTCTCGGGGATTGGCCGCCAGATAGGCGACAACCCAGGCCGTGAACTCGTCGGTCCTGCGGCCCAGCATGATCCAGTCCACGCCGCGCAGTTGGTGCAGCGGGAGCTGCGGGGCGTAGAGCGGGTGATATCTGTATCCCGAAAGAGGGTACATGAGCGGGAAGCGCGCGGTCATGCTCGATCCGTGGAACTCCATGAAGAAGCAGCGCAGCGTGGCGAGGTCCAGCGCGCCGTGGCGCTTCAGGGACACCTTGTCCCGGATCGGCGGGATCTCCCGGAGCGCCATGGTGACGCGTTCGGCCCAAACCATGGGGACGTAAACCTGGAGTGTGCTCATGACGGGTTCCTCTGGCGCGCCTTCGGCCCGGCTTCCTGCGCGCCCTTTGGGTCTCGCAGGCATGGCTAGCAGATTCCCCGGCCGTCGGAAAGAGCGTCCGCCCGCCCGTCCGGGCGTGTTCCGAAAGCGTGGGCGCGGCTTAGCTCCCCGCCGACGGGCCTTTCCGGCTGGCCTCTTGTCCGCCCGAGGCCCGGCGCACGGCTCAGGTCCCCTGCGTGCGCGCGATGCCCTCCAGGTAGGCTGCGGCCGCAGCGGGGCCAAGCGGGCGCGAGTACAGCCAGCCCTGGCCCAGGTCGCAGCCGAGGCCCTGCAGGGCGTCGTGCTGTTCCCGGGTCTCCACGCCCTCGGCCACCACGGTGAGGTCCATGTTGCGCGCCAGGTCCACCACGGCGCGCACGATGGCCAGGCTGGCCTTGTCCTCGATCATGGCGGCGACGAAGGAGCGGTCCACCTTGAGGCCGTCGATGGGCAGGCGGCGCAGGTAGCTGAGCGAGGAATAGCCTGTGCCGAAGTCGTCCACGAACAGGGAGAGTCCGGCGCTCTTGAGCTCGGTGAGCACCTGGATGCCCACGTCCGGGTTCTGCATCACTTCGGTCTCGGTGATTTCCAGCTTGAGCCGGCCCGGGGCCACGCCGCTGGTCCGGATCACTTCCGTGATGGAGCGGGCGAGGCCGGGCTCCAGGAACTGCCTGCCGGAGAGGTTCACGGCCACGAAGAAGCGGTCCAGGGAGGGATGGGCCTCGCGCCAGGTCGCGATGTCCCGGCAGGCCTGGCGGAGCACCCAGTCGCCGATGGGGGAGATGAGCCCGGTCTGTTCGGCCACGGGGATGAAGCTCATGGGCGGGATGAGGCCGCCGCCCTTGGGGTCGGGCCAGCGGATCAGGGCTTCGAACCCCGCGAAGCGCGCGTCCTTCAGGCGGAAGAGGGGCTGGTAGTGCAGCTCGAAGGCTCCCTGCCGCACCGCGTGGCGCAGGCCCGTCTCGATGTCCAGGCGTTTGCGCGCCTCCTCGTGCATGGGGCTGTCGAAGAGCATCAGTTCGCCCTTGCCCCGCGTTTTGGCCTTGTACATGGCCGTGTCGGCGTCGCGCAGGATGTCCTCAGGCGTGTCGTACCCACGGCAGCCCGAGACCATGCCGATGCAGGCGCTGACGTAGAGCCGGTAGTCCCGGACGGACATCGGCCCCGAGAGCCTGGCGAGCAACTGCCGGGCGAGGGACAGGACGCTCGCCTCGTCCCCGGCGTCTTCCACCAGGACGGCGAACTCGTCGCCGCCCAGGCGGGCCATGAGGGCGTTGCCGGGCAGCCTGCCCGAGAGGCGCGTGGCGAACTGCACCAGCAGCTCGTCTCCCAGGGTGTGGCCCAGGCTGTCGTTGACCAGCTTGAAGTCGTCCAGGTCCAGATACATCAGGCACAGGCCGGGGCTTTGCGCCTTGCGCACCCTGTCGAGGGCCTTGCGCAGCCGCTCCAGGAGCATGGCCCGGTTGGGCAGGCCCGTGAGCGCGTCGTGGAAGGCCTGGTGCTTGAGCACGGCCTCGTGCCGCTTGCGCTCCGTGATGTCCTTGAACACCATCACCGCGCCGTGGATGCCGGTGCCGCTCTGGAGCGGGGCCACGTTGTATTCCACCGGGAAGTGGGAGCCGTCGGAGCGGTAGAACACCTCCTCGCTGGAGGAGCGGCGCTCGCCGTCCTTGAGGGTCTCCGCAACGCGGCACTGGTCCGCGGGGTTGGCCTTGCCGTCCGCGCGCGTGTGGTGCAGCATCCGGTGCGGGCTCCTGCCCAGGAGGTCGTCGGGAGCGTAGCCCACCATCTGGCAGGCGGCGGGGTTGGCAAAGCCGATCAGGCCGTGCCTGTCGATGCCGAGGATGCCCTCCCCCGCGCCGTCGAGGATGAGCTGAAGCTGCTGCTTGGCGCTGGCCAGGTCTTCCAGGGCCAGGTCGAGGGCGCGCGTGCGCTCGAGCACGCGGGCTTCGAGCTTCTCGTTGGCGTCGCGCAGGGCCGCTTCGGCCGTCTTGCGCTCGGTGATGTCGCGCACGATGCCCGTGACGAAGCACTCCCCCCCGGCCTCCCAGGAGGCCAGGGTGAGCTCCACCGGGAACTCCCTGCCGTTGTGGTCCAGGGCCGCAAGCTCCAGCACCTCGCCCGCGTGGCGCAGCAGGCCGGAGGTCCTGAACGCCTCGAACCCCTGCCTGTGCAGTTCCCGGAAGCGCTCCGGCATGATCTCCATGAGCGGGCGTCCCATCATGTGCCCGGCGTCGCGGCCGAAGAGCTTCTGGGCTCCCTGGTTCCAGAAGGAGACGTTGCCCCGGCCGTCGATGGTGATGATGGCGTCCCCGGCGGTGCGGGCCAGGGTGGAGAACTGTTCCAGGGCCGCGCTCAGGCGGCTTTCGGCCTTGCGCCGCAGGTCCATCTCCAGGGCCAGGGAGACCATGTCGGCCATGGAGACGGCGAACTCCATGTCCCGGGTGGTCCACGCCCTGGCCGGGCCGAGGTGCTCGTGGCAGAGCACTCCCAGGTTGCGGCCCTGGCTGCGCACGGCCACGTCCAACAGGGAGCGGATGCCGTATTCGCGGAGGTAGCCGCCGAGTTCGGCGGTCCTGGGGTCGTTCTGCGCGTCGTCGGCGGCCACCACCCGGGAGCTCTCAACGGCCTCGAAATAGGCCGGGTAGCTGTCCGTGGGCAGGAACACGCCGGTTTCCACAGGCTCCCCACCGCCCTTCACGTACTGCATGCGGCAGGTGATGCCCGAGCGCTGTTCGTCGTAGAGCCAGACGCTCACCCGGGCCGCGCCGGTCACCTTGGCGTCGGAGAGGACGATCTGCCGCAGGGCCTTGTCCAGGTGGGAAAAATCCATGTTGATGCATTCGAGGAGCGCGGCATGGAAGAGGCTTTGCTGATCGGAACCGGCGGGGTGAGACATCGTGGACACCTTCTGTTTCCTGCGGCATGGAGTTTTTCCATGATGTCCCTGTTAGCAGGGAACCCCGGCATTGGCAATGAATCCGGCCGTGTCGGTCGGAATTGGTTTGACGTTTTTCGGAATTCCAGGGGCGAGCCCCCCCGCAACGATCGCGCCGGGCCGATCCCCAGGGGAATCGGCCCGGCGCAGGAAAGCGGGCTGGGAACGAAGGCTACCAGTTTTCGCCCAGAAGCTCGAAGAAGGCCTGGGGATGCACGCAGGCGGGGCAGCACCCCGGGGCCTCCTCGCCGGTGTGCAGGTAGCCGCAGTTGCGGCAGCGCCACGTGACGGGCTGCTCGCGCTTGAACACGCGCCCGGCCTCCAGGTTGGCCAGCAGGTCGCGGAAGCGCTTCTCGTGCTGCTTCTCGGCCACGGACACGGCGTCCCACACGGCCGCGATCTCCTGGAAGCCCTCGGCGCGCGCCTGGGCCGCGAAGCCGGGGTACATGTCGCTGTGCTCCTCGTGCTCGCCCATGGCCGAAGCCAGCAGGTTGGCGGCCGTGGTCCCGATGGTCCCGGCGGGGAACGTGGCGGTGATCTCCAGGTCGCCGCCCTCCAGGAACCTGAAGAAGCGCTTGGCGTGCTCCTTCTCCTGGTTGGCGGTCTCCTCGAAGATGTCGGCGATCTGCACGAAGCCCTCCTTGCGGGCGGCGGCGGAGAAATAGGTGTAGCGGTTGCGCGCCTGGCTTTCGCCGGCGAAGGACTTCAGCAGGTTCGTCTCGGTCTTTGTTCCTTTCAGACTGGGCATGGCGTGATGGCCTCCTCGGCGCTTTGGAGTTGCGCTCTTGCTCCCCCGGACCGCCCGCGCGGCAGGACGGCGCATCCGGGACGCGAAGCGTGAACGGACGATAGATGTTCAGGCCCCTTTCGCGCAAGGGTTCGTCGGGGCGAACCGCGCGTGTCGATTCGTTGCCGGAGCGCCGCGAGGCTTGAAGGCAATCCGGTTTGGGCTTATCGACCTTGCCGGGGGGAGTTTCGTTTTCCGTCCCCCGGGCGGCTTGGCGCCACATCCCTTGCGGGGCCGCCCTGCGCCCTGCGGACCATCTCCGCGCTGTCCCGGGGCCAGGCCCCGGAGCACCCGGAAGACCAGCAAAGCGACGTGCCGTATGATCTCCATTGCCGGCTTCCAGACGGGCGAACTGCTCTACCAGGGGCCCAACAGCCAGGTGTACCGCGCCCGCCGCGTGGCCGACGCGCTGCCGGTGGTGCTCAAGATCCCCGCAAGCCCCGACATCTCCATCCGCGAGAACCTGCGCTTCCAGCACGAGTACGACCTGCTCGCCTCCCTGGAGCGCTCCCGGGTGATCAAGGTGCACGACCTCGTCCAGCACCGCGCGAGCTACGCCATCGTGGAGGAGGACTTCGGCGCGCACGACATGGCCCGCCACCTGGAGGGCCGCGCCATGGAGCCCGGCGAGTTCCTGGACGTCGCCGTGCAGATGGTCGAGGCCCTGGCCCAGCTCCACGAGGAGCGCATCGTCCACAAGGACGTGCACCTGGGCAACTTCCTCATCAACCCCGAAACCGGCGAGGTGAAGCTCACGGACTTCGGCATGTCCTCGCTCATCGACGGCGAGGTGCACGAGCCGGGCAACCCGGACCAGATCGAGGGCAACCTGCACTACGTCTCCCCCGAGCAGACCGGACGGATGAACCGGGGCGTGGACAGCCGCTCCGACCTCTACTCCCTGGGCGTGTGCTTTTACAGGATGCTCACGGGCGAGCTGCCCTTCTCCTCGCGCGATCCCCTGGAGCTGGTGCACGCCCACATCGCGCGCCGCCCCGCGCCGCCCCGGGAGATCGCCCCCCGCACGCCGCAGCCCCTCTCGGAGATCACCCGCCGCCTTCTGGAGAAGATGGCCGAGGACCGCTACCAGAGCGCCGCAGGCCTGCGCCACGACCTGGAGTCCCTGCGCGCCGCCTGGGCGGCGGGGGAAAGCCTCCTGGACGTGAAGCTGGGCAGCCGCGACGTGTCGCGCCGCTTCCAGGTGACCCAGAAAATCTACGGCCGGTCGGGCGAGGTGGCCCGCCTCCTCGCCAGCTTCGAGCGCGTGGCCGGGGGCGCGGCGGAGCTTTTGCTGGTGGGCGGGTATTCGGGCATCGGCAAGACCGCCCTGGTGGGCGAGGTGCACAAGGGGCTCACCCGCCAGCGCGGACGCTTCATCTCCGGCAAGCACGACCAGTTCCAGCGCGACATCCCTTTCTCCGCCTTCATCCAGGCCTTCCGCCAGCTCGCCCAGCAGGTGCTCTCGGAGCCCGAAGCCCTGGTGGTCCGCTGGCGCAAGGCCCTGCTCGATGCCCTGGGGGGCAACGCCCAGGTGATCCTGGAGGTGATTCCGGAACTGGAGCACGTGATGGGCCCCCAGCCCCCAGTGCCCGACCTGGGGCCCACCGAGGCCCAGAACCGCTTCGTGATGTGCCTGCAGCGCTTCCTGGGCGTCTTCGCGCGCCGCGAACACCCCCTGGTGATCTTCCTGGACGACCTCCAGTGGGCCGACGCCCCCTCGCTCAACCTCCTGCGCGCCCTGGCCGGAAGCCGCGAACCCCTCTGCCTGCTCCTGATCGGGGCCTACCGCGACAACGAGGTCTCCCCCGGCCACCCCCTCACGCTCTGCATCCGGGCCATCCAGGAGACCGGCTTCCCGGTGGAGGGCGTCACCCTCGCGCCTCTGGGCTTCGAGGACCTGCGCCTGCTTGTGGCCGACACCCTGCACCGCGCCCCCCGCGACGTGGAGGAGCTCACCCGCCTGATCCAGGACAAGACCGGCGGCAACCCCTTCTTCGTCTCCCAGATGCTCAAGGAGCTGCACGGCCGGGGCCACTTCCGCCTGGACGAGGCGGGCGGCCGCTGGCTCTGGGACATGGAGGGCATCCGCGCCATGGGCCTCACCGACAACGTGGTGGACCTCATGGCCGGGCGCATCGCCCGCATGGACGGCCAGGCCCGCCAGGCCCTCCAGCTGGCCGCCTGCATCGGCAACCGCTTCGAGCTGGCCATGCTGGCCGCCGTGCGCGAGAAGACCCCGGCCGAGACCAGCGAGGCCCTCTGGGCGGCCCTTCAGGCCGGGCTGGTGATCCCCTCGGGGAACACCTTCCGCTTCCTGCACGACCGCGTGCAGCAGGCGGCCTATTCGCTCATCGCCCGGGAGGACGTCGCGCCCCTGCACCTGCGCATCGGTCGGCTGCTCCTGCGCCACGTGGGCCAGACGAGGCTCGACGAGGCCATCTTCGACGTGACCGCACACTTCAACGCGGCCCTGGACCTGGTGGAAGACCCGGCCGAGCGCCTCTCGCTCATGGAGCTCAACCTCCACGCCGGGCGCAAGGCCAAGGCCTCCACCGCCTACGAGCCCGCCCTGCGCCACTTCCGCGTGGCCGCCTCGCTCCTGCCCGCCGACGCCTGGCGGAGCCGCCCGCGCGCCATGCTGGAGGTCGTGCGCGAGCAGGCCGACGTGCTCTTCCTGCTGGGAGACTTCGCCAGCGCCGAGGCCCTGCTCGACGAGGCCCTGGCCCGGACCGGCGACCGCTTCGACAAGGTGGAGGTCTTCCTCCAGAAGATCATCCAGTACAACCAGCTGGGCAAATACAACGAGATGATGGACATCGCCCGCGACGCCCTGGCCCTCTTCGGAGAAGGCATCCCCGGCGCGGACGACGCGGCCGCCCTTCAGGAGCGCTTCGCGCGCCAGATGCGCGACTACGCCCGGCTCCTGGGCGGACGCCCCATCGCGGAGCTCATCGAGATCCCCGGCGTGGAAGACCGGGAGCAGGACAGCGTCATCCGGCTCCTGGCCATCCTCACCGACGGGGCCTACATCGCCGTGCCCACGCTCTTCCCCCATCTGGTCATGGAGGTGGTCACGCGCTCCATGCGCCACGGCCACAACGCCCTCTCGGCCATCGGCTTCGCCTGGGCCACGGTGGTCATCGTCCAGGAGCACCAGGACTACCGCAGCGCCTACGAGCTGGGCCTTCTGGCCCTGAGCCTGGTGGAGCGCTTCCCCAATCCGCGCATCCGGGCCCAGATCACCTTCCTGCACGCCGTGTGCGCCATGCACTGGTTCCAGCCCCTGGCCGAGCAGATCGAGATGTACAAGCGGGCCTACCAGTACGGCATCGACAACGGAAACCTCGTCTTCGCGGGCTACGCCCGCACCATGATCCCCAAGACAGTGCTGGCCGCCGACACAGTGGACAAGGCCCTGGAGGAGAACGAGATCAGCGTGGCCTTCTACGCCAAGCGCGGTTCGCCCTTCCTCATGAGCGAGCGCTTCTGCGGCCTTTTCCTGCGCAACCTCAAGGGAGACCGGCCGGACCCCCACTCCCTGGGCGACGAAGGGGTCGACGAAGAGGCCCAGCTGGAGCTGTGGCAGCGCCCCGAATCCCTCTTCGGGCACGGGCTGGCCTACTACCTCACGGCCAAGCTCCAGCTGCTGCTGCTCTTCGGGGAGCCCCGCGAGGCCTGGAGGCTGGCCGAGGCTCACGCCGGATGGATGCGCTACATCCCCATCCTCTACGAGACCACCGTCTTCAGCTTCTGCCGGGCCATGGCCGCCGCCCGGCTGCTCGCGGACGAGGACGGCCAGGGCGCGGGCCTTTCGCGCCCGGTCCTGGCCCGGCGGCTGGAAGAGGCACTGGCCGAGTTCGCCGTGTGGGCGCGCAACTGCCCCGTCAACTTTGCCTGGCAGGAGCGCCTGCTCGCGGCCGAACTGGCCCGCCAGGAAGGCCGCCGCCAGGACGCCCTGGCCCTCTGCGAGGAGTCGGCCGACGCAGCCCGCGCCCACGCCCACCCCCAGGGCGTGGCCCTGGCCCGCGAGCGCGCCGCCGCGCTTCATCTTCTCGGGGGCGACCGCGAGGCCGCCAAGGCCTGCCTGGAGGACGCGAGCTTCAACTACTACCGCTGGGGCGCGCACGCCAAGGTCCACCGCCTGCGCCAGGAGCTGGACGCGCTCCAGGCCGGGGAAGAGCGCGCGGCCTCGGCCACCCACACCCCGCGCCCCGCCAGCGAGCAGCACTTCTACCTCGCCGGCGCATCGAGCGTGATCGACGTGGGGAGCATCCTCAAGGCCACCCAGGCCATCTCCCGGGAGATCCACCTGGACTCCCTGCTGCGGGTGATCATGGACAGCGTCATCGAAAACGCCGGGGCCGAGCGCGGCTTCCTCCTGCTGCCCGGCGAGGACGACTGGTCCGTGGCCGCCTCGGCCACGGTGGCCCGGGAATCATCCTCCCTGGACGCGGCCCCACTGGAGGGCTCGACCCTGGTCTCCGAGGCCATCGTGCGCTTCGTCATCCGCAGCCTCCAGGAAGTGGCCCTGCACGACGCCCTGGCCCATCCCACCTTCCGCCAGGATCCCCACGTGCGGCGTCTGGGCGTGCGCTCGGTGCTCTGCGTGCCGCTTCTGGCCCGCAACCGCCTGAGCGGCGTGCTCTACCTGGAGAACAACCTCAACCCCGGCGTGTTCCCCGTGGAGCGCGCCCAGACCGTGCGGATGCTGGCGGGCCAGGCGGCCGTCTCCATCGAGAACGCCAAGCTCTACGCCAGCCTGGCGGCCAGCGAGCAGCGCTACCGCAGCGTGTTCGAGGACGCGAGCGACCTCGTCGTGCTCACCACGCCCGAAGGCCGCGTGGTGGACGCCAACCCCGCCTGCCTGGCGGTGCTGGGCTACACGCGCCAGGAGCTGCTGGCCATCAATTTCCGCGATCTCTACGTGGACGGCTTCCAGCGCGAGAGCCTGCAGAACGCCCTCGTGCAGGACGGCTTCGTGCGCGGCTTCGAAGTGGCGCTTCGCCGCAAGGACGGCGAGCGCATCGAGGCCATCCTGGCTGCGGGCCTGCGCCGCGACGCCAACGGACAGGTCGTGGGCTATCAGGGCATCCTGCACGACGTCACGGCCCAGAAGCAGGCCGAACGCCTGCGCGAGGCCTACAGCCACGACCTGGAGCGCCAGGTGCGCGAACGCACGCTGGAACTCTCCGACGCCAACGACAAGCTCCAGCGCCTGAGCGAATGCGACGGGCTTACGGGCATCGCCAACCGCCGCAAGTTCGACGCGGTGTTCCTCGCCGAATGGGGCCGCGCCCTGCGCGCCGCCGCTCCCCTGACCCTGGCCCTGGCGGACGTGGACCACTTCAAGGCCTTCAACGACCACCTGGGACACCTCCAGGGCGACGACTGCCTGCGCCGCGTGGCCCAGGCCCTGGCCGGGCGGGTCCGTCAGTCCGGAGACCTGGCCGCGCGCTACGGCGGAGAGGAGTTCGCCCTGGTGTTCCCGGGCCTCGGGGCCTCCCAGGCCGGGCTGGTGGCCGGGAAACTGCGCGCCGCCGTGGCGGAACTGGCCATCGCCCACGGCAAAAGCCCCACCGCCGGGGTGGTGACCGTGAGCGTGGGCGCGGCAACGTGCGTGCCCGCGCCGGGCATGGAACCGGAGAGCCTGCTCCGGGCGGCGGACGCCAACCTCTACGAGGCCAAGCGGCAGGGGCGCGACCGGGCGGTCGCCTCGGTTCTTTCGGGCTGAGGGGCGCGCGGCGCGCGGAGGATCAGGGGGACGCCTGGGCTAGCGCCAGTCCACGCGGGCCACGATGGCCTCCACCAGGGGTTCCAGCGTCGCGCGGTCGCGGGCGCTCAGGGGGATGCCCTCGGGGTAGCGCTGGGTCGCCCAGGCGCGCTGCTCGTCGTCCATGGCGTCCCACTTGTTGAGGGCCAGCAGGCGGGGGATGCGGTCGAGCTCCATCCCGGCCAGGATGGATTCCACGGCGTCCACCTGGGCCATCAGCTCCGGGTGGGAGGCGTCGGCCACCAGGATGAGCAGGTCGGCGCTCTCGAGTTCCTCCAGGGTGGCCTGGAAGGCCTCCTTGAGTTCCTTGGGCAGCTCGCGGATGAAGCCCACGGTGTCGGTGAGCACCAGTTCGCGCTCCTCGGGGAAGCGCAGGCGGCGGCTCACGGGGTCCAGGGTGGCGAAGAGCTTGTCCTCGGCCAGCACCTCGGAGCGCGTGAGGGTGTTGAGCAGGGTGGACTTGCCCGCGTTGGTGTAGCCCACCAGGCTCACGATGGGCAGGCCCGCCTTGGCGCGGCGGTCGCGCACCTGGGCGCGCTGCTTGCGCAGGTCGGCCAGCTCGCGCTTGATGCGCGTGATGCGCTCGCGCACGCGGCGGCGGTCCATCTCCAGCTTGGTCTCGCCGGGTCCGCGCCCGCCGATGCCGCCCATGAGCCGACTCATGGCCGGGTTCTTCCCCACCAGCCGGGGCAGCGTGTACTTGAGCTGGGCCATCTCCACCTGGAGCTTGCCCGAGCGCGAGGTGGCCCGCTGGGCGAAGATGTCCAGGATGAGCTGGGTGCGGTCCAGGATCTTGCGTTCGGTCAGGTCGGCCAGGGTGCGCATCTGGGCCGGGGTGAGCTCGCCGTCGAAGAGCAGCACCGCCGCGCCCGCGGAGAGGGCCATGATCTCCAGCTCCGAGAGCTTGCCCTTGCCGATGATGGTGCGCGGGTTCACCTGGGCCACGCGCTGCACCACCCGGCCGGTGATGGTGAGCCCGGCCGTGCGCGCCAGGGCCTCCAGCTCGTCCATGGAGGCCTCCAGGTCCAGCCGCGGGGCGCTGCCCACGCTCACCAGCACGGCGCGGCCCGAGCGGCCGGACTCGGATTCCCCGGCAACGGGCTGGTCCAGGCGGGCGAACTCGTCCTCCAGGGCCTGGGTGAGGGCGGCGAAGTCGGTCTCGGAGCGCTCCCAGGGCACGGGGGGCAGGATGGTCCAGGGCTTGCCCGCGCCGTCCTGGGGCGGCTTGGGGACCAGGTGCGCCAGGTGCAGGCGCGCCGGGGAGGCCATGTTGTCCACGGTGAGGGCTGCCACGGAGTCCAGGCGCAGGAAGAGCATGTCGGTGAGGTCTTCCTGGTCGAGCCCGGCGTCGTGCAGGTGGGTGTGCAAAAGGCGCAGGCCGCGCAAGCGTCCCTGGCCCAGGCGCGCGCGGGGCAGCTCCGGGATGAAGATGGCGTGGGGCTCGCCCACCAGCACCATCTCCGGGCGGCCCTTGCGGTCGATGAGCAGGCCCAGCTGGCGGCCGACGCCGTGGGAGAGCGCGGCCAGTTCGCGGGCCTGGTCCAGGGTGTAGCCGCCCTGGGCGGGGTAGCGCCGGGTGTAGAGGCGTTCCAGGGCCTTGAGCTGGCTGGGCTTGAGGCCTTCGACGTTTCCTTGGGCTTTGCTGGCGATGGGAAGCCTCTCGATGTCAGGGCGCTTCCCCTACCACCAGGGGAACGTGCCGGTTTCGGTGTAGCCGCGCTCCTTCATGCAGGCGCGCGCCGTCTTGTTGGCGCTGGCCTTGAGCTCCGGGGTGAAGTGGGCCAGGCAGCCCTTGGAGTAGCAGTCCTGGTAGTCGGCCATGGCCGTGGCGCGGTCCACGCCCGGGCTCGCGTAGGGGGGGCTCGCGCAGGCGGCGAGCGAGGCGAGGCAGAAGCCGAGGACGAGGGCGCGGGCAAGGTTCATGGACGGTACCTCCGGTGGGGGCCATGCAGGTCCTCGCCACTCTAGCGGCTTTTCCCCGGGGGCGTCAACGTGAGCCAGGCCTGCCGCGCATTGACGTTCCCCCGCCCCTGGCCTAGGACAACCTGAGAAAACCAATCGGAGCGACCCATGAAAATCCTGCGAGCCACGCGCATCGAGCGCTGCATCGGCTGCCAGTCCTGCTCGCTGGCCTGCGCGCGCCTGGTGCACCAGAAAATCTCCTGGTCCACGGCGGGCATCCGCATCGTCTCGTCCGGGGGCATCTCCACCGGATTCGAGGCCAGGGCCTGCCTGGCCTGCGACCCCGCGCCCTGCGCCAGGGCCTGCCCCACGGGCGCCTACACCCAGCGCAGGTCCGGCGGCGTGAAGGTGGACAAGTCCCTGTGCATCGCCTGCGGGGCCTGCGCCGAGGCCTGCCCCGTGGACGCGATCTTCATCGAGCCGGAGACCAGGCTCCCTTACGTGTGCATCCACTGCGGGCGCTGCGTGCCTTTCTGCCCCCTGGGCTGCCTGGAGCTCATCGACTCCCCCCACGAGGACCCCGCCCCGACCCCGTCGGAGGCCGCGCCGGAAACCGCGCCCGCCGCCCCCCAGGAGGCCCCCCATGCCGGCTGATTACACCTTTCGCGTGCTCCTGGCCGACCTGGCCACCGGCAAGGGCGAATACCGCCGTTTCGGAGACAAGCGCCAGGTGCTGGGCGGCTCGGGCCTGGCCGCCGCGCTCTACGCCGAGTTCGGCCGCCCGGAGCTTCCGGCCCTGGACCCGGCCCAGCCGCTGATCTTCGCCATCGGCCCCCTCACCGGGTGCTTCCCCATGATGAGCAAGACCGTCTGCGGCTTCAAGTCGCCCTACAACGAGCGCTTCGCGGAGTCCCACGCCGGCGTCGGCGATCTCGAGTGTGATCCGCTCGCCGGGGGGCGTCTCGCCCTGTCGCTGCGCTTCGCGCACATCGACGCCCTGGTGATCCGGGGGCGCGCGCCCACGCTCTCGGCCCTCTCCGCGGGCATCCGCCACTTCGAGCTGCAGGACACCCACTACCTCAAGGGCCTGGACGTGTTCACCACCGGCAAGATGCTGCGCAAGATGCGCAGGAGCGCGGCGGGCCACCGCTCCATCCTGCGCATCGGCCCGGCGGGCGAGAACCTCTCGGCCATGGCCTGCATCAACGTGGACTCCTACCGCCACTTCGGACGCCTGGGGGCCGGGGCCGTCATGGGCTCCAAGAACCTCAAGGCCATCCTGGTGGAGGGCGCGTCGGCCATGCCCGCGCCGGAGGGCAAGGCCTTCGCCGCCCTCTACAAGGACATCCACATGCAGCTCACCACCACGGAGATGATGACCAAGTACCACGACCTGGGCACCGCCCAGAACATGGCCGTGATGAACAAGCTGCGCGCACTGCCCTGGCGCAACATGCAGACCACCCACGACGACGAGCACATCGCGGCCATCTCCGGCGAGACCTTCGCCAAGGAGCTTCTGTTGCGCAAGACCGCCTGCACCGGCTGTCCCGTGGGCTGCGTGCACGTGGGCCTGCTGCGCGAGCAGTTCGCCAAGCACAACGACGTGCTCTACCGCCAGGTGGCCTACGACCACGAGCCCGTGTTCGCCACCGGCTCCATGCTGGGCATGACCAACGCCTCCGACGTGCTGGCCGTGCTCGACGAGATCGAGCGCCAGGGCCTGGACGCCATCTCCGGGGGCGTGTCCCTGGCCTGGGCCACCGAAGCCCTGGAGCGGGGGGCCGTCACCGAGGAGGACACCCTGGTGAAGCTCTCCTTCGGCGACGCGGCCGCCTACCGCGTGGCCCTGGGCCACCTGGGCACGCCGCCCAACGAGTTCTGGCGGCTCCTGGCCCAGGGGACCCTGGCCGCCGCCAGGCGCTACAACGCAGAGGACTACGCCTGCGTGCTGGGCCAGGAGATGGCGGGCTACGCCACGGGCGAGGTGTTCTTCGTCTCCCAGGCCATGGGGCTGCGCCACTCCCACCTGGACAGCGCGGGCTACTCCTACGACCAGAAGGAACAGGGCAAGGACGTGGCCAAGGCCGTCTCCTTCATGGTGGAGGACGAGCGCCAGCGCTGCGCCCTGACCTCCATGGTGGCCTGCCTCTTCGCGCGTTCGGCCTACAACGAGGAGTCCCTGGCCAAGGCCCTGGACGTGCTGGGCTTCCCCGAGGCCGCCGCCAACGTGCCCCAGGCCGCCGCCAACGTGCAGAAGCTGCGCTGGAAGGTGAAGTTCTCCACGGGCTTCGACCCGGACGAGGTGACGATTCCCAAGCGCTACCGCGAGGTGGTCACCTGGAAAGGCCCCGTCGACGCCCAGTACCTCCAGGACCTCCAGACGGCCTACGGCGCGGCGATCCGCGAGATGGGCCGGTAGGCGCGGCGCCGGTCGCGCGTCGGCCCGCCCGTGGCCCCCGCGACCGGGCGTGGATGCCAGACAACCCCGCAAAGGCCGCCCCTTCCCATGTGGGAAGGGGCGGCCTTTCGCGTGCGCGTCGGCCGCGTGCTCCGGGAGTCGTCCTCGCCCGCCGCCCCTGCCGGGGCGTGCGCGCCGTGCGCCGGACCATGCGCGTTCCCCGCTTTCGCCTTGCCCAAAATCCAGGGTGCGGGTATGCAAAAAGAAAACGTTTTCCCGGCGAGCGCTGTCCCGGCTCCTCCGACGCAGGAGGCATCCATGAAGCGGTTTCTGGCGGTCGTGTTGGTCGTGGTGTCCCTATCGGGCTGCAAGTCCGCGTCCGACGCCGCCAAGGAACAGGCCGACGCCATGGCCTACAAGCCCGTGGAATACGTCAACGCCTCGGTGCCGGGGCCGCAGATCGTGGTCCTGCCGGGCAGCATCAAGGCCTCCGGGGCCACGTTCACCCAGAAGGTCTCCGAGAACAACATCGCGGACTTCGCCGAGATCGAGCTCTCCAAGGCCAACTTCAAGGTCCTGGAGCGCTCGGACATCGGCCCCCTGATCAACGAGATCCAGGTGGCCGTGGGCATGGGCGATCCGGACTCCCTCAAGAAGTTCCGCAAGGGCCGCTTCCAGACCACGCGCTGGTTCCTGCGCTTCGACGTGCTCAAGGCCGAACCCGTGGCCGCCGCCCAGAAGAAGTTCGACGGCGCCACCCTGGGCATCATCGCCGGGGCGCTCATCGCGGGCGTCACCGACAGCAGGGCCGCGGGAACGGCCGCCGGGGCGGCCATCGCCTCGGCCAAGTCCAGCGACGCCTCGGAGGTCTGGCTGGTTGGCCTGCGCTACAAGATCCTTGACGCCGTGACCGGCGAGCAGGCCGCCACGGGCTACTTCGAGGAGAAGATGGAGATCGGCGAGAAGGTCACGTCGTTCCTGGGCATCACCCAGTCCAAGGGCGTGCGCGTGGGCCTGGACACCATGTCCCAGCTCCTGGTGCAGAAGGCCGTGCAGGAGATCGACGCCCAGTACAAGGGCGACCAGCCGCCCCCGACCACGATGCAGGCCTCGGCCGCCGCGCCCGAAAATGACGAGGAGCCTGCTGCCCAGCCCGCCGCCCAATCCGCCAAAGCACAGCCCGAGAAGGCGGATCACGCCGAACCCGCCAAGCCCGCACACCAAGCCGCCAAGGCCGCCCACGCCAAGGCCGGCTCGCACCCGTCCCCGGGAACCATCGAGGCCACCGAGAGCGGCGGGCTGCGCATGGACGCCGAGACC